>JAIYAI010000373.1 GCA_027489135.1 Acetobacteraceae bacterium | reverse complement strand
GTCCCGGTGGGCGCGACGCCGGCGGGGACGGGCTATGCGGAGGCCGCGGAGTAGCTTCCGAGCCGTTTCAACGCGCTGTGCGACGCGCCGGACAAAATCGCCGCTCCGGCCCGGATCGCGTCGCGCGGCGGGTTTGCCGCGATATCAATGCGCTGTCCGTCGGGCCGGACAAAATCGCCGGTCCACGCCGGCTTGTGGACGCACCTCGCCCCGGTGGCGGCGCAATTTCTAGCGAAATAGGAACGAATAAGCAACACTATTCCAGGCCGCCGCTAGGTCGCTGATATGTCGCGTGATTCACGCCTTCGGTGATTCCACCTCCGGCGATCACGCTCTAGCTCCGCCACGCGGCCTGCGTCGCCAGCGCACTCTCCTCGATCACCGTCAGCGTCCGCTGCACCGCCGCCTGTCCGATGACGAAGGGGTTCCCACCCGCCGCCCCCAGCCGCGCCAGCTTCAGGTCCGCTTCGTCGAAGCCGGCATGGTTGGACAGCATCACCGTGACGTTCTCCCGCGCCGCCACCTGCTTCGCCCGCCGCGTGCCCTCGATATAGGCGGCGATCCGCGCCATCCGGTCCGGCCGGCGGTTGAAGTTGAAGGACGTCCCGCCCCAGAGCAGCGCCCGATGCGTCCGACCGCCTTCCCGCACGTCGAACAGCAGCGAGATCGTGCCCGGGCTGTGCCCCGGCGTCGACAGCACCGTCACCGACGCCTCGCCGAGGCGGACAAGGTCGCCATCCGCCAACACCACCTCCCGCACCGGCGGGCGGCCCCAGAGCGGGTTGTCGAACTCCGGCGCGGTCTCCAGCATCGCCCAGTCCGTGGCGCTCATCGCCACCGGCGCGCCGCTGCGCCCCTTCACCCAGGCCCAGCCGCCATAGTGGTCGCCATGCCCGTGCGTCACCACGATCCGTCTGACCTGCGCGACGTCGAGGCCGAGCTTCGGCAGGCCGCCGCCGATCAGCGCCGCCGCCTCCGCGTCGTTGTTCAGTGCGTCGACCAGGATGATCCCGTCGCTCGTCGCCAGCGCCCAGGCGCTGACCCATTTGCCGCCGACGAACGCCAGGTTGTCGAAGGCGCGGGCCGGCGGCGGCGCGGGCTGGTCGATCAGGGATTGCAGGGAGGGCCGCGGTGCATTCGTCGGCGTCGCCGCCTGGCCGAGCGCGCGCCAGGGCTTCAGGTCCTCGCCCGCCGCCGCACGGGCGGCGGCGAGATGCGCCGCGACGTCCGGCGCCTGCGCCTGGGCCGGGCTGATGGCGCCGCCGCCCAGGCAGCAGGCGCAGGCAAGGGCGAGAAGGCCGCGCCGGCCGGGCTGCATCGCACCGGGGGGCGACGGCGAGACGGCATCCGCGCGCAGCGGCGCGCGGGCGGGCATGCGGCGGAAGAGCACGGTGTTTCCCTCCCTCGGGTGCGGGAAGTCTGCGCGCGGCGGCCGCGGCCTGTCCATCCGGGTCGCTGCGCGGGACCGATCCGCGCCGCGCTCAGGCCGCGGCGTCTGCGCCCCGCGCGCCGCCCGGCACCCGCCGCCGCGCCACCAGCCCGAGCCCCAGCAGCCCCGCCCCCAGCAGCGCCAGCGCCGGCGGTTCCGACACCACCACCTGATCCGCCGTGACGATGTCGAGGCGGAGGAAATCCACCTGGAAGCTGCCACGGTTGTTTCTTTCCGCCAGCCGCGTGCCGGCGAGCGAGACGATGCCGTCCAGCAGGTTCGCGTAGAAGGTATCAGGCAGCGTCAGGCTGCGCATCTCCACCAGGAAGCCGCCCGTGGCGTTCGCGGTGAAGCCGGTGATGAAGCTGCTGAAGTCGATCCCGTCCAGGGTCAGCCGGTTGGGGGAGCCCGCCGGCGGCGTGGGGGTGAAGGCCCCGAGCCGCATGACGAGGGTGGCGGAGGTGACCCGCGCCGTCACGTCGATGGCGTAGCTGAAGCCGCCGCTGGGCTGGAAGGGGGATGTCGCCGGGGTGCCGCCGCCCCGGCGCTGATCGGTTCCCGGCGCGTCGGACGCGGTCGCGTTGCTGGAGATCGGGTTCATCACGCCGGTCCGGATGCCCACGCCGAAGCCGTCCTCATCGCCGTACCAGGCCGTGACCAGCGCGGCACCCGCCGGGGTGCTGGCCCCGATCAGGACCGATGCGCCGAGCGCGGCAATGGCCAGAATTTTTCTCGCCATGGAAGCAGATTTTCCCCGCCGAAGACATTTAGCGCGAGCAATCTTGTGAATGAAACAACTCAAGGTTGCAAGTCTCCGTACGCGGCTCGCCGTTTTTCTCACGCACGCCGGTCGGTGCGGCCATGCGGAGGCATCGGATTAGGAGCCGCCCGCCCCGCCGCCGAACGGGAATTGTCGTGTTTCTGACTCGGTTGCGGGTGGGCCTGGCTCCCACACGCCGTCGGGGCAGACGCGCATGCTGACCGATGACGACGGCCTGGCCCTGGGGACCCGCACCCCGGCCGCCCGCGACGCCCATGTCGAGGGCTGCCGCCTGCCGGTCGCCCTGTATCCCGGCGCTGTCGCCGCGTTCGACCGCGTCCTCGCGGCCGAGGCGCTGATCGTCGCCGGGCGTTTCCCCTTGGGGGCCCGCGGTACCCTCCCTGGTGCGCGGATTGACCGCCTTCGCGCACGGCGACTTCGCCGCATCCGTCGCCGCGCTGGAGCCGGTGCGGCCGGAGCGCGCGCGGATCTGCGGCAGCCGTGCGCCGGTCGACCTGCTGGAGGCGACCCTGCTGCGCGCCTATCTCGCCCTCGGGCGGCTGGACGCGGTGCTGCGGCTGCTGCAGGACCGCCGCCCCGGGCCGGCCCCCGTGCCGGTGGCGGGGATCGGCGCGCTGCACCGAGGCGCGACCCGGTCATCATCACTTGGACTGAGGCGCGACCCGGTCATCATCACGAGGGAGGACAGACCCGATGGCACTCTATGAGATGCGCACCTACACGCTGTATGTCGGCAAGCTGGCGGAGGCGGTGAAGCTCTACCAGGAATTCGGCTTCCCCGCCTTCCAGAAGGGCGGCCATGACCGGCATCTGGTCGGCTACTTCCTGGCCGATACCGGCATGATCAACCAGATCGTCCATATCTGGAAATTCGCGGACGATGCCGAGCGCCGCGCCCATTGGGCGGCGGTCTTCGCCAATGTGGACTTCATGGAGGGCTTCGCCGCGAAGTTCCGCCCCCTCGTGTCGACGCAGGAGGTGAAGCTGCTGGTCAACGCGCCCTGGGGGCCGCAGCCCTAGGGGCGGGGCCGCAACCCCTTGCGCGGGGCGGCACAGCGGGCCATTCCGCGTCGCGCAACGGCGCGCCATACCGCGTCGCGCAACGGCGCGCGATACCACGTCGCGCAAGAGCGGGGGCTGCGCGGATGACGCGGGCCGTCTCGGGAGATGGGCCGCATGGCGGGCTGGCAGTTCTGGATCGATCGCGGCGGCACCTTCACGGACATCGTCGCCCGCGATCCCGCCGGGCGCCTCTCCACCGCCAAGCTGCTGTCCGAGAATCCGGGGCGCTACCGCGACGCCGCCGTCGCCGGCATCCGTGAGATCCTGGGACTGGCGCCCGGCGCGGCGATCCCGCCTGGCACGATCGATGCCGTGAAGATGGGCACCACCGTCGCCACCAATGCGCTGCTGGAGCGCAAGGGCGAGCGGGTGCTGCTGCTGGTCAACCGGGGCTTTGCCGACCTGCTGCGCATCGGCAACCAGGCCCGGCCGCGCCTCTTCGACCTCAACGTGAAGCTGCCCGACCTGCTGCATGAGCGCGTCGCCGAGATCGGCGGCCGCGTCGCGGTGGACGGCGAGGAACTCGAACCGCTGGACGAGGCCGCGGCGCGGGCCGCGCTGCAGGCCGCCTTCGCCGATGGCATCCGCGCCGTCGCCATCCTGCTGATGCATGCCTGGGCGCATCCGGCGCATGAGCAGCGCGTCGCGGCGATCGCGCGGGAGGAGGGCTTCACCCAGGTCTCGCTGAGCCACGAGGCGTCGCCGCTGCCGCGCATCGTGCCGCGCGGCGACACCACGGTGGTGGACGCCTACCTCTCGCCGCTGCTGCGCCGCTACGTGGAGCAGGTCGCCAGCGAGTTGCCAGGCGTGATGCTGTATTTCATGCAGTCCTCCGGCGGCCTCGCGGAAGCGCGCAGCTTCCAGGGCAAGGACGCGATCCTGTCAGGGCCCGCCGGCGGCATCGTCGGCGCCGCCCGCACCGCCGGCATGGCGGGCTTCGACCGCATCATCGGCTTCGACATGGGCGGCACCTCCACCGATGTCGCGCTTTATGCCGGGCAATATGAACGCGCCTTCGAGACGGTGGTGGCCGGCGTGCGCATG
>JAIYAI010000712.1 GCA_027489135.1 Acetobacteraceae bacterium | reverse complement strand
TACGGCGGCACCGGCAACGATACGCTGATCGGCCATGCCGGCGATGTGCTGGCGGGCGGCACCGACAACGACACCTACAAGGTGATGGGCAGCTCGCACGCGACGATCGTCGAGAATGCCGGCGAGGGAAGTCTCGACCAGGTGTGGGTCTATGGCACGTCCGCCTACACGCTCGCCACGAACCTCGAGGTCCTGTTTGTCAGCAACGACTCGACCATGGGTGGCGCCACCCTCACCGGCAATGCCGCCGACAACATCATCACCGCGTCGGCCTATGATGACGTCGTCTTCGGCGGCATTGGCAAGGACACGCTGGATGGCTCGAAGGGCAACGATACGGTCTATGGCCAGGATGGCGACGACCAGGCCTCAGGCGGTGCCGGCAACGACCTGGTCGAGGGCAACATCGGAAACGATACGGTCTTCGGCAACAGCGGCGATGACAGCCTTTTCGGCGGCGACGACGACGATGTGGTGTATGGCGACTTTTCCTACACCCCGGGGATCGAGACCGAGGGCCATGACCTGCTGAACGGTGGCTTCGGCAACGACAGCCTCTATGCCGGTGGCGGCAACGACACGGTCTCGGGCAGCGACGGCAACGACCTCCTCGTCGGCGGCAAGGGCACGGATGTGATCTGGGGCGGCGGCGGCGCGGACATCTTCCGCTTCGGGGCCGGCGACAGCGTCACCAACACGCTGAAGCGCGACCTGATCAAGGACTTCGTCCGGGGCGAGGATAAGTTCGACCTTTCCGGCATCGACATCGACCCCGTCGCGGCCGGCATCCAGCCGCTGCACCTGTCGAACGGCGCGGACGCGTTCGGCGTGTGGCAGGGGATCGATAGCTCGAAGGGTTCGGGCGGCATCATCGCCCAGCCCAGCGGGGCACGCATCATGATCGATACCAACGGCGACGCTCTGGCCGACATGGTCGTCACCGTGCAGTTCGGCGACGGCCTGGCGATCGGCAAGCTCGCCGCCTCCGACTTCATCTTTTAATCGAGCCTGGGTCAGGACAGCCGCCCGTGCCGCAAGGCACGGGCGGCTTTTTCATGTCACGCGCCGGCCGGCCCGCGCCCGCCGCTGAAACACGACAGAAACACGCCGGAAACCATGTTTCCTGGCCGCGACATCGGGCTGAAACCGGCGCCCCCGACACTCGCTGCATCGACGCCGATCACCGGCGCCGTCGGCAACGGGGTACGGACCATGGCCATCATCAACGGCAACAGCCTGAAGAACCAGCTCGCCGGGACGACCTTCGCCGACGTCATCAACGGCTACGGGGACAACGATACCCTGTTCGGCCTCGGCGGCAGCGACAGCGTGATCGGCGGCGAGGGGAACGACTACATCGACGGCGGCGACAGCAACGACACACTGTCGGGCGACGCGGGCGCCGATACGCTGCTGGGCGGCGCGGGCAGCGACTACCTGAACGGCGGGGCGGGTGCCGACAGCATGAACGGCGGGATCGGCGACGACACCTACGTGGTGGACAACGCCGGCGACAAGGTGGTCGAGCTTGCCGGCGGCGGCATCGACACCGTGATGACCAGCCTCGCCTTCTACAAGCTGACGGCCGAGGTGGAGAACCTGACCTTCACCGGGCTGGCGACGACCGAATTCGTGGGCTACGGCAACGGCGTCGCCAACCTGCTCAAGGCCGGTGGCGGCAACGACGTGATCTGGGCCGGCGGCGGCAACGATACCGTCAATGGCTACAACGGCAACGACAGCATCTACGGCGAGGACGGCAACGACCTGATCGACGGCGGCGGCGGCAACGACGTGATCCAGGACGTCTCGGGCAACAACACGGTCCTGGGGGGTGCCGGCAACGACAGCATCCAGACCGGCTCCTGGGCGGATTCCATCAACGGCGGCACCGGCAACGATACGGTCGTCGCGGGCGATGGTGCGGACCAGGTCGATGGCGGCGACGGCGACGACCGGCTCGATGCCGGCGGCGGCAACGACACGGTCCGCGCCGGCGTGGGCAACGATACCGTCATGACCGGCGACGGGCAGGACTCCGCCGAGGGCGGCGCCGGCAACGACTTGCTCGGCGCCAAGTGGGACAGCGCCTGGGGCAAGCTCGAGACCACCGCCGCCGGCGTCGGCGACGATGCGGCGGCCGACCGCCTCTACGGGCAGGACGGTGACGACACCATGATCGGCGCCGCCGGAGACAGCCTCTATGGCGGCATCGGCAACGATCTCTACCGCATCCGCGACGGCGCGATCGTCATCGAGGGTCGCGGCGCCGGCGGCATCGACACGGTCGACACCATCGCCAAGGCCTACACCCTCGGCTTCGATGTCGAGAACCTGACCTTCAGCTACACCGCGAACTACACCATCGAGCAGTGGCTCAACGGCCAGGCCTATGGCGCGGTCGGCACCGGCAATGCGCTGGCCAACGTCATCACCGGCGGAAAGGCGCAGGACACGCTGGATGGGGGCGACGGCAACGACCAGATCGGGGGTGGCCAGGGCGCAGACAGCGTCCTCGGCAGCGGTGGCAACGATACGCTCAGCGGCTGGGACGACGACGATACGCTCGACGGCGGCGCGGGCGACGACGTGCTGCACGGGGAGTTCAACAACGACCTGCTCCGCGGCGGCGAGGGCAACGACCTCCTGGTCGGCGGCAGCGACGAGGATACCCTGCTGGGCGGCGCGGGGGACGATACGCTGATCGGCGGCACCGGCTCCAACCATTGGTCGGGCGGCGCCGGGGCCGACATCTTCGTCTTCGAGTCCGCGACCACCGGCATGCGCGACCCCGACCTCTTCCAGGGCGCGCCGAACCTGCTCACGGATTTCGAGCGCGGCGTGGACCGGCTGGACTTCACCGCGATGCCGGACGTGGGCGGCCTGGCGCAGAACGGCATCCCGGGCGCGCCGGACCTGCTGGTGCTGGCGGATGGTCCGGCCGACTACGCGCTGTGGCAGACCGTGCTCGATCCCGCGACGCTGCTGGTCTCGGGCGACGTCAACGGC
>JAIYAI010000342.1 GCA_027489135.1 Acetobacteraceae bacterium | reverse complement strand
GGGCTGAACGCCGACCACATGCGCCGCTTCCCGCATGAATTCTCCGGCGGCCAACGCCAGCGCATCGGCATCGCCCGCGCACTGGCGGTCAAGCCCAAGGTTATCGTCTGCGACGAGCCCGTCTCCGCGCTCGACGTCTCGATCCAGGCGCAGGTGGTCAACCTGCTCGAGGACCTGCAGGAGAAATTCGGCCTCTCCTACCTCTTCATCGCGCATGATCTCTCGGTCGTGGAGCATATCAGCGACCGGGTCGCGGTGATGTATCTCGGCCGCATCGTCGAGATCGCCCCGTCGCGCGACCTCTACACCACCCCGCTGCATCCCTATACGGAGGCGCTGCTCTCGGCGGTGCCGATCCCCGACCCGACGGTGAAGCGCACGCGCATCCGCCTGACCGGCGACGTGCCGAGCCCGATCCGCCCCCCCTCCGGCTGCCGCTTCCACACGCGCTGCCCGCTGGCGAAGGCCGATCCCTGTTCCACCGTGTCGCCGCCGCTGCGGGAGACGCGGCCCGGGCATTGGGTGGCGTGTCACTTCCGGGAGTAGGCGTTTCACCACCAGGACACGAGGACCACAAGGACACTAGCAACTTGGTGCGCGAACGGACAGGCGCGCCGGACATCGTTGACTCGTAAAAAAAGATTATGGCATTTTTTGAATCGGAAACCATATAAGCGTCAGCTTAAGGCATCCCTGGCGGAATTGTATAGAACCCAAATTTGAGGCGCCCCATGAGACTACCAGCCAGATATTCCATCATTAGTGTATGTTGTTTGACGGCAGGATTGTTTTATCTCGTTTGGCTCCAGAATACACATGCGGACGCGGCGTGTCGCGCTAATACTCTTGTTCGAGTCCAAATAGAACATCATGAGTTTCAGATTCCCGCCGATTTGCAGCCCTCGCTATCGCCTCCAAATGTTCTCATAAAGAATTTTTACATTGGTGGGCGCCTTACGAAGCACTACTGTCAAAATCCGACGTCTCCGCCTGTAAAGATCGAGGGGTTTTGGTTGGATGTGAGCGCCCTAAGCCATTTCTCTGACCAAAACCCATCATTCTCCTTTCTAAACGAGATTCGAGTTTTCGAAGTATATGGCGCAACAAGTCCTAGCTTGGGGCGCCCGATAGATGGCAACATGACTGACGGTAGCCTTTTTAGGAGAATAGATCACGTAGATTCATTCGAACTTGTATCAACTGAGCCCCTATTTTTTGGAGGTTTTGCCCACGCTTATTGTTCACCAATGACTATTTTAGGTATTGGCAATAGGTGCACCGTTCGCGCGCGCGGAGCAAATCGGTTAGGCATTCGAGTGACGCTTCTAGACCGAACACATCCTCTGGATACATGGCCGATACTCTTTGCAAACTTAGAGAAGTTTTTGGCCAAACTCCAAAATATACAAACAACACTATCAGAGTAGTATCTGCTCTTGTTGCCTGCGTGTCCGGGTGTTCAATCAGAACGTCACATCCGGCCGCTGCAGCCCGTAGTGCCCCCGCAACGTCTCCGCCGCGTACTCGCCCCGGAACAGCCCCCGCTTCCGAAGGATCGGCACCACCTCCTCGATGAAGACGTCGAGCGAGGCCGGCAGCACGGGCGGCATGAGGTTGAAGCCGTCCGCGGCGCCGTCGCGGAACCAGTCCTCGATCAGGTCGGCGATCTGCTCCGGTGTGCCGGCCGTGACGTAGTGGCCGCGGGCGCCGGCGAGATACCCCAGCAACTGCCTGAGCGTCGGCTTCTCCCGCCTGACCAGGCCGATGATCACCTCGGTCCGGCTGCGCGCCGCCTGCACCGCGGCGGGATCGGGGAAGTCCTCGGGGCTGAGCGGCCTGTCGAGCGGCAGGTGGGAGAAGTCGTGCCCGCCGAAGCGGCCCGAGAGGCGGGAGCGCCCGACCTCCGGATCGGTCAGGTCGTTGAGGTCGCGCGCCATGCGCTGCGCCTCCGCCTCCGTCCCGCCGATCACGGGCGAGAGGCCGGGCAGGATCAGCACCTGGTCGCCGCTGCGGCCCTCCTCGGCGCCGTAGGCCTTCAACTCGGCGTAGAAGTCGCGCGCTGTTGCCTTCTCCATCTGTGCGGTGAAGACCGCCTCGGCCCAGCGCGCGGCGAAGCGCTTGCCGGTGTCGGACGACCCGGCCTGGACGAAGACGGGCCTGCCCTGCGGCCCGCGCGGCATGTTGAGCGGCCCCGCCACCTGGTAGTGCGCGCCCCGGTGGTCGATGCGCCTGACGGCGTCGCCGCGCGCATAGACGCCGGCCTCGCGGTCATCCAGCACGGCGTCGTCGGACCAGGAATCCCACAGTGCCGAAACTACGCGGCAGAACTCCTCCGCGATCTCGTAGCGGCCGGCATGCGTCACCACGCCGGTGTCGCCGTAGTTCGCCGCTGCCGTCGCCAGCCAGGAGGTGACGATATTCCACCCCACCCGCCCGCGGCTGATATGGTCGATCGAGGCGAATTGCCGGGCCAGGTTGAAGGGCTCGGTATAGGTGGTGGAACAGGTGGCGATCAGCCCGATGCGCGTCGTCCGCATCGCCAGCGCCGCCAGCACCGTCACGGGCTCGAGCCAGGTGCGGGGCGCCTGGGCGATATCGGGGGCGAGGGCCAGTTGGTCGGCCAGGAAGACGGAATCGAAGCAGGCCCGCTCCGCCCGTTCCGCCATCCCGGCGTAGTAGTCGATGTCGGTCAGGGCGAGGGACGAGGCGCCGGGCGCGCGCCAGGAGGCCTCGTGGTGCCCGCGCCCGTTGATGAAGAGGTTGAGGTGAAGCGCCCGCGCCATGGCCTGCCCCCGCGTTCCGTCCCGGCGCAAAGCCTGCGCCCGGTGGCCCGAACGGTCCAGGGGGCAGTCAGCGCGGAACCGGCACCACGCCTGGATTGCCTCGGCGTGGGACCGGCACCACGCCTGGCATGCCTCAGCGTGGGATCAGGGTTTCGCGGCCCACGCGGCGGTCGCCCTGCATCGTCCAGGGCCCACTCATCGAGCCGTCGGCCTGGATCTGGTAGATCACCAGGCCGATCTTGCCGCCGATGACATAGGCCGCGGAGAGGATGTTCCCCGCGCTCATCGCCACGCCCGGGATGCGCTGCCCGCCGACATTCCACTCCACACGGTAGGACGCGGCGCCGTCCTGCTGCAGCACCAGGCTGCCTGTGTAGGGCGAGCCGTCGGCATTGATGCCCTGCACGGTGAAATTGCGGACCTGCGCCGCGGCAGGGCCGGCGATCAGGAGGCCGAAGGCGAAAGCTGCCGCTGCCAGGGTTCTGCGCATGGATATGATCCCTTTCGTTGCAGGATGCAGCCTGCGCGAAGTGATGCCCACGCGCAACGGAGTTTGCCCGCCCAATGTGCATTCAAGCGCAGTTCGGGCGGATGCCCGCCTCTGCAGGGGTAGGCATGAGGCTTGCTTACCCCCGGTTGTGCAGGAGGGCGTCCCAATGACCGATATCTACGCCGTGCGTGGCTATGGCAGTCGTCCGCTCGGCTTCGGCGCGAAAATCGGCGTCGTCGTCGTCGACTTCCAGCGCGGCTTCATCGATCCCGAATTCCCGATGGGCGGCGCGCCCATGGTCGATGATGCGGTACGCAACACCGTCCCCGTGATCGAGGCAGCGAAGCGGGCCGGGCTGCCCGTGATCGCCTGTGTCAACGGCTATGACAGCCCGCGCGCCGCGCCGCATTGGAAGGTGGGGCCGGTGCTGGAGATGCTGGCCGGCACGCCGGCCGTGGAACTCGACCCGCGCATCGCCGCGGCGCAGCCGGATGTGGTGCTGATGAAGTCGGCGCCGTCGATCTTCTTCGCGACCCCCGCCGCCGCGATCCTGGCGCGGGAGCGGGTGGACACCGTGGTGGTCACGGGCTGCATCACCTCGGGCTGCGTCCGCGCCAGCATCAACGACGCCTTTTCCCTGGGCTTCCGGGTCATGGTGCCGGAGGATTGCGTCGGTGACCACGACCGCACCGCGCATGAGCAGAACCTGAAGGACGTGGAACGGCGCTACGCCGACATCACGGACAGTGGCAATGTCATCCTCGAGATCGAGCGGTGGCGGAAGGCCAACGCCAAGGACTGCTGACACGGCGCGCCGACCAGGGAGGACAAGGAACCGGTGCCGAAAGAGATTCTCTGCGCCTTCAGCATCCATTGCGATGCGGTTGCCGGCTGGCTTGGCAGCTACATGGGGGAGGACAGCCCGGGCGACATCAGCCGCGGCGTCTTCGCCGCGGAGGTGGGCATGCCGCGCCTCCTGAAGCTGTTCGACCGCTTCGGTCTGAAGCAGTCCTTCTTCATCCCGGGCCACACCATCGAAAGCTTCCCGAAGCAGACCGATATGGTCGTGGCGGCGGGCCACGAGATCGGCCTGCACGGCTACAGCCACGAGAACCCCCTGGCCCTGTCGCGGGAGCAGGAAGAAGCGATCTTCGACAAGTGCATTTCGCTGATCGAGAAGCACTGGGGCCGCAAGCCCGTCGGCTATATCGCGCCCTGGTGGGAGGTGAGTGCGGCCAGCATCGAGATCCTGCTGGAACGCGGCATCCGATACGACCACAGCCTGATGCATCACGACTGCATCCCCTACTACGTCCGTACCGGGGATAGCTGGGTGCCGATCGACTACGCGAAGCCGGCCCAGGACTGGATGGTCCCCTTCACCAAGGGGCGGGAGACGGACCTGGTAGAGATCCCCGCGGGCTGGCACCTCGACGATCTGCCGCCGATGATGTTCATCAAGAAATTCCCGAACAGCCACGGCTATGTCGCACCGCAGGTGATGGAGGGGATCTGGCGCGACCATTTCGACTATGTCTACCGGGAGCACGACTACGCCGTGGTGCCCATCGCCATCCACCCCGACGTCTCCGGCCGGCCGCAGGTGCTGCTGGCGCTGGAACGACTCATCGCCCACATGCTGAAGCATCCGGGCGTGCGCTTCGTGACGCTGGAGGAGATGGCGGAGGATTTCCGCAAGCGCTTCCCGCGGGCGGCGGCAAAGAAGGGGAAGAAGGGCAAATGATCCTGGTCGGCGTCGACGTCGGCGGCACCTTCACGGACCTGGTGCTGGCGGAGACCGGCACGGGCCGGACGGTGATCCACAAGGTCTCGACCACGCCGGCGGATCCGTCGCAGGGCGTGGTGGACGGGATCCTGGGCCTCTGCGGCATCGCTGGCGTCGCGCCGGGCGCGGTCGGCCATGTGCTGCACGGCACCACCATCGCCACCAACGCGGCGCTGGAGCATCGCGGCGCCGAATGCGGCATGATCACCACGCGCGGCTACCGCGACGTGCTGCATATCGGCCGGCACCAGCGCCCCGAGCACTACTCCATCCAGCAGCGCATCCCCTGGCAGGCGACGCCCCTGGTCAAGCGCCGCCACCGCCATGTCGTCACCGAACGGCTCATCCCGCCCACCGGCGCGGTGCTGGTGCCGCTGGCGGAGGAGGAGGTGCGCGAGGCCGCGCTGGCCCTGAAGGCGGCGGGGATCGCCTCCATCGCCATCGGCTTCCTCTTCTCCTACCTGAACCCGGCGCATGAACGCCGCGCGCGCGACATCGTGAAGGAGGTCCATCCGGAGGCCTTCGTCTCCCTCTCCTCCGACATCGCGCCGCAGTTCCGGGAGTTCGAGCGCTTCACCACCACCGCCATGAACGCCTTCATCGGTCCGCCCGTGCGCGACTACGTCGCCCGGCTGGAAGGGCGGATGAAGGAGTCGGGGCTGACCGCCGACCTGCACATCATGGGATCCAATGGCGGCGTGGCGACGGCGAAGATGGTGGGCGAGCGGCCCGTCATCACCATGCTGTCGGGCCCTGCGGCGGGCGTGCTGGGCGGGGTCTGGGCCGGGGCGCTCTCGGGCCGCGACAACCTCATCACCTTCGACATCGGCGGGACCTCGGCCGATATCGGCATCGTCACCGGCGGCCGGTTTGCCGAGGCGACGGCGCGGGACACCTGGATCGCCGGCTTCCCGCTGCTGACGCCGATGATCGACATCCACACCATCGGCGCCGGCGGCGGATCGATCGCGCATGTCGATGCCGGCGGCGCCTTCCGCGTCGGGCCGCGCTCCGCCGGCGCCGTGCCCGGTCCCGCGGCCTATGGGCGCGGCGGCACGCTGCCCACGGTGACGGATGCGAACGTGGTGCTCGGGCGGCTCGATCCGGGGAATTTCCTCGGCGGCGCGATGTCGCTGGATGTTGCTGCTGCCCGCGCCGTGATCGCGCGCTTCGCCGAGACTGTGAAACTGTCGGTCGAGCAGGCCGCGCTCGGCATCCTGACCATCATCAACGCCAACATGGCCAACGCCATCCGCAGCCGCACCGTGCAGAAGGGCATCGACCCGCGCGGCCACAGCCTGGTCGCCTTCGGCGGCGCCGGGCCCTTGCACGCCGTCGAGGTCGCGCAGGCGCTCGGCATCGCGGAGGTGCTGGTGCCGCCCGCGCCGGGCATTACCTCGGCGATGGGGCTGCTGACGACGGATCTCCGCTACGACGCGGTGCGCACCTGCTTCCAGGTCTCGGGCGCGCTCGACCTCGCCCGGATCGAGGCCGCCTTCGCCGACATGGAGCGCGAGATCGCGGCGCAATTCGCGGCGGATGGCGTGGCACCCGCCGACATGGGCTTCGCCCGGGCCGGGGACCTTCGCTACGTCGGCCAGGGCTACGAGTTGCGCGTTGCCTTCGGGGCCAGCGCCGATGCGGCGCTCGCGGCCTTCCATGCCCAGCACCGCGCGGAATACGGCCATGCCTTCCCGGACAGCGCGGTCGAGATCGTCAACCTCCGAGTCACCGGAACCGGGGCCCGCCCCAAGCTCGGCACGCCACCGCCGCAAGAGGGCGGATCGCTCGCCGCCGCGCTGGTCCGCAGCGGGCCGGTGGTGTTCCGCGAGGGCACGGCGGAGACGCCCTTCTACCGCCGCGACCTGCTGCCGGTGGGGGAGGCCATCCCCGGCCCCTGCATCGTACTGCAGACCGACAGCACCACCGTCGTGCCCCCCGGCTGCACGCTGCTGGCCGAGGCCGCCGGCAACCTGATCATCAAGGTCTGACCCCCATGGTGGATCCAGTCACGGCAAGCGTGATCCAGGGCGCGCTCGAGAACATCGCCGTCGAGATCGGCTACAAGCTGATGCGCATGTCCTACTCCTCCATCATCCGGGAGAGCGAGGATTTCGGCGCGGCGCTGGTCGACGCGGAGGGCAGGGGGCTGGCGGAATCCGCGCAGTCCACGCCGCTGCAGTCCGGCCCCATCCCGGGCTATGTGAAGCACATGCTGGCGACGCTGGCCGCACGCGGCGATGCCGTCCGCCCCGGCGACGTCATCATGCACAACGACCCCTATGGCGGCGCTTCCCACGGCCCCGACGTCGCCTTCATCGTGCCGGTCTTTCATGGGGAGGAGCTGGTCGGCTTCTCGGCGACCACCGCGCATCACCTCGACATCGGCGCGTTGACGCCCGGGTCCTGCGGCATCGTCGACGCCATCGACGCCTATGCCGAGGGGCTGCAGTTCAAGGCCATCAAGGTCTGGGACCGCGGCGTCCGCAACGAGGCCGTGTGGCACATCCTGCGCGACAACATCCGCGCCTCGGACCTGGTGGTGGGAGACATGGAGGCGCAGGTCGCCGCCTCGCGCATCGGCGCGGAGCGCATGGCCGCCCTGGTCGCGCAATACGGCCTGCCGACCTTCCGCGCCGCCTGCAGCGCGCTGATGGACCATGCCGAGCGCCTGATGCGCCAGGCCATCGCCGCCCTGCCGGACGGCACCTGGCGGGCCGAGACGATGATCGACGGCTATCTCGACAGCCCCGATCCCGCCAAGCGCGACCTGCCGCTGGTGGCGACTGTCACGAAGAAGGGTGACGGCATCACCGTGGACCTGACGGGCACTGCGCCGCAGGTGAAGGACCGCCCGATCAACATGCCCTTCACCGGCACGGTCGATGTCGCGGTCTGGCTGACCGTGCGCAGCGTGCTGCTCGACACCGCCGTGCACGGCCATATCCCGGTGAACGAGGGGCTGACCCGGCCGATCACCATCATCGCGCCCAAGGGGTGCCTGGCGAACCCGGAATTTCCCGCACCCACCATCGCCCGCTTCTGCCCCGGCAACCAGCTCGCCGACACGGTGATGAAGGCGCTGGCTCAGGCGGTGCCGGAGCAGGTCAGCGCCGGCATCGGCAACCTCAAGGTGATCGCCTTCTCCGGCCTCAAGGGCAACACGCACTGGGTGCACATGGAGATCTTCGAAGGGAGCTATGGCGGCCGCCCGGGCGCGGACGGCATGGATGCGGTCGACACGCTCTATGCCAACACCCGCAACAACCCGATCGAAGACATCGAGACCCACCTGCCGCTGCGGGTCGAGCGCTACGAATTGCGCGAGGACGTCGCCGGTGCGGGGCGCTGGCGCGGGGGCCTCGGCAGCGTGCGGGCCTTCCGCTTCCTGACCGATGGCGGCGCCAGCGTGGAGGGGGAGGGGCACCAGCACCGGCCCTGGGGATTTCTCGGCGGCGGCGCCGGCCAGACCGCGCGGCTGCTGCTGCAGCGCGCCGATGGGGGGGAGGAGGCGCTGCCCTCCAAGGTGCCGCATCGCGGCGTGAAGGCGGGCGACCTCTTCCTCTGCGAGGGACCGGCCGGCGGCGGCTATGGCGATCCCTTGCTGCGTGACACGGAAGCCGTGCGCGCCGACGTGCTGGATGGGCTCGTCTCTCCCGCCACGGCGAAGCGCGACTACGGCGTGGTCATCGGCGTGGACGGCGCGGTGGATGCCGCTGCCACCGCGGCGCTGCGGGGCGCGCGATGAGCCAGGTGAAGCCGGAGACGATCGCCGCCTGGAACGCCGCGCATGCCCGCATCGCCCTGACGCCGGCGCGCGAGGCCGAGCTGACCATCGAGCTCGACCAGCTGGCCGCCGCCATCGCCGCGGCGCGGCCGCGCCTCCCCTTCGACACCGATCCGCACGACTTCCGGGCCGCGCTGCTCGAGACGGCGGCCAAGCCATGACGGACTGGTCGCGCGCGACCCTGGTCGACACCGCCGCCGCCATCGCGGCCGGCACGGTGCGGGCGCGGGAGGTGGCGGAAGCCTGCCTCGACCGCGCTGCCCGCATCGGCAGCCAGGTGAACTGCTTCGTCGAGATCGATGCCGCGGGCCTCCGCGCCGCCGCCGATGAAGCGGACCGTGCCGTCGCCGCGGGCGCGCCACTCGGGCCCCTGCACGGCGTGCCGCTGGCGCACAAGGACATGTACGAACGGAAGGGCCGTGCCTCCGGCTGCGGATCGAAGCTGCGCGGCACGGCGCCCGCCACCACCACGGCCACTGCGCTGGCGAAGCTCGACGCCGCCGGTGCGCTGGAGATGGGGCGGCTCACCATGGTGGAATTCGCCATGGGGCCGCATGGCTGGAACCCGAACTATCCCGCGCCCTGCAGCAACCCCTGGAACACCGCCCATATCCCCTGCGGCTCTTCCTCCGGCTCTGGCGCCGCGGTGGCAGGGCGGCTGGTGCATGGGTCGCTGGGCTCGGATACGGGGGGCTCCATACGCTGTCCCGCTGCCGTCACGGGAGTGGTCGGCGTGCTGCCGACCTATGGCCGCGTCAGCCGGCACGGCGCGATGCCGATGTCCTTCAGCCTCGACTGCGTTGGGCCGCTGGCGCGTACCGCCTGCGACGCGGCGCGGCTGATGGACGTGATCAGCGGGGCGGATCCGCGCGATGCCTCGTCGCTCGACGTGCCGGGCCCCTGTGCGGAGGCGGCGCTCGACAGCACCGCGCCGCTGCCGCGCCTGGGGTTTGCCCGCGGCTATTTCGAGGAGGGGCTGCACCCCGAGGTCGCCGCCGCCATTGCCGAGGCCGTCGCCGTGCTGGAGCGTGCCGGCCATGCCGTGCCCGAGGTCCCGCTCGATGCCGCGCTGCTGCACGAGGTCGCGGAACTGCATCCCCTGGTCATGAAGGCCGAGGGCGCCGCCAACCACATGGCGGAAATGCGCACGCGCCAGGAGGACTACTCCTTCGAGGTCGGGCAGCGCCTGCATGCCGGCTTCTTCATCCCGGCACCCGACTACATCCAGGCGCTGAAGCTGCGCGGCGCGCATCTGCGGGCCTTCGCCCTGCAGGCCTTCCGCGACGCCGATGCGCTGGTCGCGCCCTGCGTCGCCATCCCCGTGCCCACCATCGCGGAGACCACCGGCAACCGCGGCAAGGCCTATCTCGACATGGTGGTGGCGCTGACGCGCAACACCAAGGTGGTGAACTGGCTCGGCCTGCCGGCCGTCAGCGTGCCGATCGGCTTCACGTCGAACGGCATGCCGGTGGCGATGCAGCTCATCGGCCGCCC
>JAIYAI010000150.1 GCA_027489135.1 Acetobacteraceae bacterium | reverse complement strand
CCTCGCCGCCCTCGCGCTCGGCCTCCTCGGCATGCCGGCCTTTGCCCAGGCGCCGGCGCCGAACATGCCCGAACGCGCGGTCAACGCGCTGGAAGGGCTCTTCGGCGCCCATGCCGGGCAGCGCCGCGCGCATCCCAAGGGCTTCTGCGTCGCCGGTGAATGGGTCTCGACCGGCGCGGGGGCGGCGCTGTCCGTCGCGCCGACCCTGGCGGCCGGGGCGCGCTTCCCGGTGCAGGGGCGCTTCTCGCTCGCGGGCGGCAATCCGAACGCGCCTGACAACGTGGACAATGCCCGCGGCCTCGCGCTTCACATGGTGCTGCCGAACAACCAGGTGCACGACTTCGTGGTGATCTCCCTGCCGCTCTTCGCGGTCGGCACGCCGGAGGATTTCGCCACGAACCTGGAAGTGCGCCGCCCCGATCCTGCGACCAGCCGGCCGGACCAGGAGAAGATCAACGCCTTCGTCGCCACGCGCCCCGGCTTCGCCCGCACCGGCGCCTGGTTCCGCGAGAACCCGCCCTCCGACAGCTACACCTCCGCGCCCTATTTCGGCGTGCATACCTTCCTGCTGCGCAACGCGGCCGGCCAGGTGCAGCCGGCGCGCTGGGTCTTTGAGCCGGTCGAGGGCCGGCGGAGCATGACGCCGGAGGACCGCCAGCGCCTCGGCGCCAACTTCCTCGGCACGGAGCTGGAGCAGCGCCTGGCGCGCGGGCCTGCGCAATGGCGCGTGTCGGTGGTGCTGCCGCAGGAGGGCGACGCGCTGGCCGACCCGACCCAGCCCTGGCCCGCCGACCGCCGCAGCATCGAGGTCGCGCGGCTGACGTTGACCAAGGTGGAGCCGAAGGAAGCCTGCGAGCGGATGATGTTCAGCCCGATCGCGCTGCCGGACGGCATCGCGCCCTCGGATGACCCGGTGCTGCGCTTCCGCACGGCGGCCTATGCGGTGTCCTTCGCGAAGCGGGTGCGGGGGCAGTGATCAGGCGCTGAGCCGCGCCGGCACCTGGTTGATCGCCTCGATCTCCGCATTGGCGAAGGCGAGGCGCAGATGCCGTTCCTGCCCCGGCCCGAAGAAGGGGCCGGGCAGGCCGAGCAGGCCGCGCTCGGCGGCGAGGCGCTCCGCCACGGCGACGGCGTCGGTCGCGTCCTCCGGGATGCGCATATAGGCGAAGTAGGCGCCGAGCGCGTCGAGCCGCCATCCGGGCAGCTGGTCCACCGCGCGGCGGAAGGCCTCGGCGCGGCCGGCCATGATGGTGCGGTTGCCGGCGCGCCAGTCGCGCAAGCTGTCGATTGCCCAGGTCAGCGCCGCCTGGGCAGGCCGCGGCGGGCAGATCTGCATCGTGTCCACGGCCTTCAGCAGTTCCGCCCGAAAGGCGCCACCCGCAGCGATGGCGCCGACGCGATGCCCCGGGATGCAGTAGGCCTTGGAGAAGGAGTAGAGGTGGATCACGCCGTCGCGCCACGCGCCGTCCTGGAACAGCGCGTGCGGGGGCGACTGAGCCTCCGACAGGAAATCCCGGTAGGTCTCGTCCAGCACCAGCCAGGCGCCGGCGGCGCGGCAGAGGCCGGCGATACGCGCGATCATCGCCGCCGGCACGACGGCGCCGGTCGGGTTGTTCGGGGAGACGAGGACCAGCGCGCGGATGCCGCCCCCCGCGAGGATCGCGGCGAGGCGGTCCGGGTCCGGCAGGAAGCCGTCCTCGGCGCGGCAGGGCAGGGGCACGGCCTCGATCCCCTGCATCGACAGCGCCATGCGGTGGTTGAAGTACCAGGGCGTCGGCAGGACCACGCGGTCGCCCGGCGCGGCCAACACGGTCATCGCCATGGTGAAGGCGAGGTTGCAGCCGGCGGTGATGGTGATGTCTGCGGCGGTGATGGGCGCGCCGTAGAAGCGTGCCATGTCCGCTGCCAGCACCTCGCGCAGGGCGGGGTCGCCGTCGATCGGCCCGTAGCCCGCGGCGGCGCGGCTGCCCGAGGCCTCGGCCAACTTCGCCAGCAGCTCGGGGTGCGGCGGATAGCCGGGCACGGCCTGGGTCAGGTCGATGGCGGGGCCCGCGGTGCCGTCGTAGCGCGTGGCCCAGGCCCGGGCGGCGGGGATGGGCGGCGCGTCGGTGGCGCGGATCAGGGGCGAGAGCGCGGGCATGGCGCGATCCCTGCGCGGGAAGCCGTGGCGCGTCAACCGAAGTGTCGCTTGTTGTCGCGGCTCCGCCGCTGGGCGACGCTCCCGGCAGCAAGGGAGCCACGCGATGCGCATCTGGTACCAGAGCTTCACCGACCCCGTGGCGCAGGCGCCCTACATGGACCGGCTGTGCGCCCGCCTCTCCGCGCTGGCCGCCCCCGGCACGACAGTGGAAGTGCATGGTCTTTCGCCGGCGATCCGCCACTTCCACGCGCTGTCGGAATTCCGCTGCGCCGCGCTCTGCGTGAAGAACGCGCTGCGGGCGGAGGCCGAGGGCTACGACGCCTTCGTGCTCGGCCATTTCCAGGAGCCGGGCCTCACCGAGATCCGCGGCGCCGTCGACATCCCCGTGGTCAGCCTGGGCGAATCCTGTCTGCTGCAGGCCTGCATGATGGGCCGCAAGGTCGGGCTGGTGACGATCGATCCGGTCTTCATTCCCTGGCACGAGGAGCAGATCCGCCGCCACGGGCTGGAGCATCGCGTCGTCGGCGTGACCGCCATCAAGGCCGACCTGCCGCGCTTCACCCGCGCCTTCGGGGACCCGGCCGAATACGCGGCGATGCGGGCGGAGTTCGTGGAGCAGGTCAAGCCGCTGGTCGCGCGCGGGATCGAGGTGCTGATCCCGGCGGGCGGCGTGCCAATGCTGCTGCTGGCGCAGGAACAGCCGCTGACGGTGGACGGCGCGCTGGTGCTGGAGGGCATCGCCACCGTCCTGAAGGCCGCCGAGATGGCTGTGGCGCTGCACCACGCGACCGGCGCCTGCGTCAGCCGCAGCGGCGTCTATGCGAAGGCGCCGCAGGGGGCGATCGAGGCTTTTTTGGCGACCCGAGTCGCGCTCTGATCGGCGACAAAAACACTACGGACTGCTTTCTGTGGCGTCCGTAGAGCCCGACTCAAAAGCCTACCCTCTGGCCAGTCGACGGATGCCGGGTTGGATGGCAGCGAGCATGACGAAGCTTGCGAGGGTTGCTGCGAGGGTCTCGTAGTCCTTCGCCAGGCGCCGCTTTCGACCGAGCCAGGAGAAGGTCCGCTCGACGACCCAGCGCCGCGGCAGGACGACGATCCGTCGCGCATATCGTCATGGTGAAAGGGCTCGGGCCCTGGACGGCGGAGGACCTGTAGCGCGGCGGCTGCGGCCGCTCAGAAACTCATCCCGATGCCGAAGGAGGTGCCGGTGATGCCGCCCTCGCCGTAGAAATAGCGCGCGATGAGCCTGACCCGGCTGACATTGATGCCCATCAGCCCGAACTCGTAGCGCCCGACGTCGAATTCGATGCCGCCGCCGATCTTCACCGACCAGCCGAAGCCGAGGGCCTGGCGCTGGTCACCGAGATACCACGAGCCGCTGCCGTCGATCACCCAGCGCAGGGGCCGCCCCGAGACCTCCAGTCCGGTCGGCCAGCGATAGCGTCCCCAGAGGCCGAGCGTGCGTGGTGTCGAGCTGCCGCGGCCGGCGGGAATCGTATCGCCGAAGGTCTGCAACCGGATCTGGGTGTAGCGCAACTCGATGTCGATATCGCGCGCAGGTCGGTAATCGTAGTAAGCCAGCATCAGCGACGCCCCGAGGCCATGGACGTTCATGTGCTGGTCGGTCAGCGGTGAGATATCGACGTCGCGGCGGTAGTTGATGAAGGACCCGAAGAGCGACGCATCGGATGCCGCATAGCCGAGCGACCCGTTGATGATCGGCCTGAGATAGAGGTTCTCCGCCAGGCGGAAGTCATAGCCGACGCCCAGCGTCATCGCGACGTTGTTCCAGCGCAGCGGCAGGCGTCGCGTCGCATCGCCACCGGTCAGGTAGGCGCGCGGATCGTAGCGGGCGGTGCCAAGATAACTCTCGAGGAAGATCGGCAGCGACTCGCTCACCGTGAAGCCGAAGCCGAACTGGCTGAGCTGCAGTGTCGGCGAGCTCTCCTGGGCGGAGAACTCGCTGCGGCTGATCTGCAGTGCGTTGGCGGAGCCGTCCGGCACGACGTTGTAGCCCATCAGCCCCAACACGCCGCCGCGCCGGGATTGCAGAGTGGTGCGCGCCGCGGCCAGTCGTTCCGCGACCTGCTCGGCCAGCGCCTCCCGCTGTGCCCCGTCGAAGGGCTGCGCTGTAGCGGGACCCACGGCAGCCAGACAGCCGGCCAGCGCAACCGCCAGGAGCCAGGGTGTCGGGCGCGCCCTCACGGCACCAGCGCCGTGCGCGGCAGCAGCAGCGTCGCGCGGCGAAGCTGGTCGCGGCCGAGATTGATCTCCTGCACCACCGCGGGCTGCGTGATCTGCGACGACTTGTCCTTCAGCAGCGCATGGCCTGTCGCGACCTGCCGCAGCAGGGCAACATAGCGGCGACGCGCCTCGCTGCGGCTCGCTGCCTCGGCCTCGCGCAGCGCGGCCCATTCAAGGACGGCACGGCGTGCGGCGGGGTCACGCGCCGAGGCGGCGAGCCGGGCAGCCTCCTCGGCGTCCGCCTGCCGCATGCCGGTCTCCATATCCGCCGGTGCGGCGGCCGACAGCACCAGCGAGGCGATCAGCGCCTGCACTGCCGGATCGGCGGTGACGATGAAGTCGCGCATCTCCGGGGCGCGTGCGTTGGTGCGCGTGGCATGGCGCAGCAGGGTGCCAAGCCAGGCGACGGCCTGTCCGCCTGCGTGGCTTGCCTTGGCGGCCCGCGGCGCGACCTCGGTGAAGGGGTCGTCGCGATGGGTCAGGAGACCATCATTCGCCAGCACGCTGATCGCGGTGAGATAGACCGCCAGGGCTTCCTGCATGGCGATCACGCCATCCGAGACCTCGGCAGGCGCAGCGAACTGCGGCGCCGGATCGGGCCGTGCGGCGACCGGCGGATAGTCGATCGCCAGGCTGGCGGTACTCGCCCAGGCACCGACGGGCGTGTAGTCCGGCGCATTGCAGCCCACGGCCAGCAGCAGGGCCAGGGTCAGGGAGCCGTGCCTGGGGATCATGGCGCGAGCACCGCCACCAGGGTGCCAGACGCCGTCGTTGCGCCCGCTGCCGGGGGCGGCAACCGCATCGCGGCGCGCTTCAGCCGCGCCTCGGCGTCCCCGACCTGGATCGAGGTGGAGCGATAGACCACCCGGAACCCATGCGCCCGCAGCATGGCGTGGGTATCGCCGATCTGCTCCAGGATGGCGGCGTAGGCGACACGTGCCCTGGCGCGGTCCGCGGCCTGTCGCGCCGCCAGCCGGGCGGGCGCGGTCTCCGGTCCGGGCGCAAGCGTCTCTCCTGGGGGCACGATGCCTGCCGGCCCGTTCGACACCATCGTGCTGCCGAGGGCGGCGAGGAGCACCCGCAGCGGTGCATCGCCGTCGCGCAGGCTGTCCTGTAGTCTCGGATCCTCCGGATCCGGCGGGGCGGCGACGGGGCTGCGGCCGTCCGGCGCCTCGACCGGGGGCGGATTGCGGCCCTGCGCGGTCAGCAGCAGGGCGCCCAGGGCCTCGATGGCGCGGCCGGCGTCCGCATCCGTCGTGGCGGCGCGCGGCGCGAGCGGGGCATAGGCCGCCGCCTGGAAGCGCAGCGGCCCGCCATCGGCCATGATGCCGAGCGCATAGAGGTAGATCGCCAGCGCCTCCTGCATGGCGCGGGGGCCATCCTCTGTCGGCGCTAGCAGGGCAGGACGGTCCACGACGATGCTCGCGCTCTGTGCCCAGTCGCGCAGCGCGGTGACGCGCGGCAGCGCGCATGCGGACAGGAGAAGAATGACGCCCGCCGCGATGACGTTCGTGGGCCTGCGGCCATGGCCGGTGCGACACGGGGCAGCGGATCGCGGCGCCATCCCGCCCTGGACTGGTACGGAGCGGTCGTCCACGCTGCGGGCCACGCGACTGCGATGGCAGTAGGGAAGACGCACGCGATCCAGACCTTTGCTGACCGCGTTTGTCTCATGGCCCAATCCCCGGCGAGGGCAGGCGTGGCGGCGATGCCAGTGTAGAGCATAGGGTTGTTACGCAGGCTAGCCCGCATGGCCTCGACTCGGGGCGGCAGCCGCGACCGCTCATACGCGGGCCGGCAACCTGCGTGCCGCGGCGACGGTGCTGCCAGCACGTTGCTGATCGGCCGGACGATCGGCGCGCTTTCCACCATGAAGTCGATGTCGCTCTCGTCCTCACTGTCCGCAGTGCGGGAGAGCGCGATGGCGATCACCGCGAGCCAGCCGGATTTGCCGAGGGCCTCGCGGACGTGCACGCGCCACTCGTCGTCGGCCCTCAGGGCCCGGTGCCCCTGCACCGCACCTCCAAGCCCTGGGATGAGGCATCCTCCGCCCCTATGCCGCCGCAACGAAGCTGGCTTCGCTCTCCTCCACGGCCTGGATGATCTCCAGGATCAGCGCCTCCTGCACCGACAGGAACTCGATCAGGGTCGTGGTCAGGATGTAGGCGTGGATCTCGATCTCCGTCCCGCTGGGACCGATTCCCACCAGCATGACGCGCGGCGTGCCCGGCCCCTGCTCGACCAGCGGCTGCGCCGCGACGCGCTGCCGCAGATCGGAGAGCAGCGCCTCGATCGCCGGGCGCGTCCCGTCCTGGCGCAGGGTGATCCGGTGCTGGAACAGGCTCTTGCTGCGCGCTGAGACGTTGGTGATGTGCATCTTCGCCAGGTCGGCATTGGGCACCGCCGTCAAGGTGCCGTCCGGGGCGCGGATGCGGGTCGAGCGCGGGCCGATCACCTCGACGGTTCCTGCATTGCCGCCGTAGCGGATGCTGTCGCCGACGCGGAACGGCCGGTCGGCGTAGATGGACACCCCGCCGAAGAGATTCTCCACGGTGGACTGCGCGGCCAGGGCCAGCGCGATGCCGCCGACGCTCACGCCGGCCAGCAGTCCGAGGGCCGGCACGCCGATGACCGTCGCCCCCCAGATCAGCAGCACGCCGGCACTCAGCGGGGCCGTGACCCGCGCCAGCAACCGCAGCAGGTTGGCGTCGTAGGTGCCGTCGGGGATCAGCGGCGAGGCGATGATCGCCTCCACGATCAGCCAGCACGTCACCCAGGCCGCCCACGCCCCGGCGATGAAGAGCGCGGCGATCGACAGGACCGCCATCACGTCGAAGGGGATCCCGCCGAGTCCGATCTCCAGCGCGCTCAGGAAGAACACGGCCACCGCGAGAAGGGCGAGGAGAACCGGAACGCCGAGCCAGGCAAGTCGCCGCCGCCATGCCGAGAGGCGGGTTGCCCGGGCGGAGACGCGGCGCGCCCACGCGACCACAAGGACGAGCGTCAGCAGGGCAAGCGCGCAGGCGGCAAGGGTCTTCCACAAGGGCGTTCCGCCCAGAGGCTGCTGCAGGAACCGCGGCAGCCGATCCAGCGGCAGCCCCACCAGCAGCGGGCCGACGAAGCGGTCCTGGGCCTGGCGCCAATGCTCGAATCCGACATCGACCAGCACCGGCGAATCGATGATGGCGGCGTGGAACTCCGGCAGCCGGGCGACGGTGCGGGCATCGAAGACGTAGCTGCCGGCCTGCGGGCCATCGGTGGCGCGCTGCAGGCGAATTGCCGTACCGGGCAGGGTCCATCGGGCCGGCGGCGCCCCTGAGCCCTCTGCGGTTGTTCCGGGGCTCGGGTCGGTGGGAAGGGGCGGCAGCCGGATGAGGATGTCGGCGAGGTAGCCGACCGCAAGGCCCGCCCGCTTGTCGCGCGTGGCCTCCGGCACCGCGCTGAGATCGAAGACCGTGGTTCCCAGCCGATTGATCGCGCCGCCCAGCGCCAGCAGCTTCGGATGCGTGCTGTCCGACCGGTAGGCTTCGTAGAGGCCCGAGATACGCCGCAACTCATCGAGGAAGGACTGGTAGGTCGCCCGGGGGCTCGAGACATCGAGATCGGGCTGCAGGCCGGCCGCGCGCGGCTGGGGACTGGCGAACATCGCCACCATGATCAGCACCGCGAGCAGCGTTCCGATGCGGCGCATCATGCGATGGCCGGGAACGACATCGCGGCCGATACCGGATGCCCTGCTCCACAGTGAGGCCGTGTCGGCAGTGCCTGCAAACTCCGCGACCGTCCTGGCCAGCCGCGCACCTCCGGTCCGGTTCTTGTTCGCCGATCGCACCTGCCGTGCCCCCTCGCGCATCAGGATCGCCCTCCACTGCCGGGGCCCGGGCGCCTGCAGCGGCCCTCGCGCAAAAGGGTCACGGTCTGGGACGGGGTCTGGCCGACCTGGTCCCGGTACGTACGGGCCAAGCGGCCGAGATGCCAGAAGCCACGCGTCAGGGTGACCGATCCAACCAGCCGCGCTTCGGCGCGACATGGACCACCATGCACCGGCGGCGGCGCAGACAGGCGTGCGGCCTCATGGCGCAGACCGCGACTCCGGTCGGGTGCGGACGTCGGTGTGCCTTGCGCGGTCATTGACCGCCCGCGGGCATCACTTGCAGGACATAGAAGCCTCCGCCGATCGCCGTCGGGAAATAGACGCGCCCGCCGAAGCCGGGCGGCGTAAGCGAGTTGATCGTCAATGGCTCGAAGAAATCCGATTCCGCGATCAGCCGGCCCGTTGCCGCATCGCGCCAGGTCAGCTGCTCACGGTAACTCCCGGTGAACAGGGCGATCCGCCGCGGCTCGGCGCTCACGTTGTTCCGCATGTTCGTCAGGACCAGAACGCGCTGGTCGCGCGGCCCGAACACGGGCTGGAAGGACGTGGTCGCGTTGTCGATCACGAAGGCCGTCGAGAGCTGGCCGGTCTGCGGGTCTATGCGGATGCCGGCGGTTTTCCCGAGACCGGCATCGGCCGAGTAGATCATGTTGTTCTCGGGATCCGCGCCGGCCTTGGGTGGGGCGAAGCTCCACGCGCCGGGTGCGAGCCGCTCGCCGAACGGGAAGATGATGTTCGTGCGGCTGGCATCCTGTTGATGCGCCACCACGACGCTGGAGGGCACCGTCGTGCTGCCGGTGCCGTTGAGCTGGAAGCCGACCCACTCACCGATCAGGCTCGGCGCGGTCGCCGTCGTCTGACCGGGACGCATGGGCCGGACCACCCAGCCTGGATCCAGCGAAAGCTGGCGCGTCGCCGGATCCCAGAAGGCGCGCCGCGCGCTTTCGTTGAAGCCGAGATAGATCGCGATCCGCCCCTGGAACATCGTGATGGCGTGCGGCACCGCGGAGGGCTCGGGCAGCGGGATGTGGTGGATGATCTCGAGCGTCTCGGGGTTCACGGCGACCAGATGCGAATTCGGCTGCTTTCCCTCACAGAGGATGATCGCCACCGTGCCCTGCCGCGTGCAGCCGATCGGCCTGGTCTGGTCCTTCAGGATCAGCGTGCCGTCCGGCGCAACGGTCAGGTGCTTGAAGTTGACGTCGGCGATCGGCGCGTCGCCCGCCGGCAGCGTGTTGTGCCGCAGGATCTCGCCGGTGTCGGGATCGAGCAGCACGATCTGGTTCGACCACGCGAAAGCGATGCGGCCATTCTCGAGGATGTTGAGGTTGGCGTTGGCGATCCAGCGGCCCGAGGCGTTCAGGTTGTCGAGATAGGTGCGCCAGATCTCGCGGCCCGTCGTCGCGTTCGCCTTCGAGACGAAGGGGCCGGCCATGTTCGGATCCGCGGGCGTCGGATACTCGCCGCCGACGATGTAGAGTTCCCCCGGTCGACGGTTGTTGACGTAGGAGATGCCGGGATAGTCGTCCATGCTGCGCCACGCGAGCACGCGGTTCGGCCCGGTCCGCGATCCCATGAAGCTGGCGCAGGGAAACACGCCGCTGCGCTGCGCGTCGGAAATCTCGGCACCGTTGAGCGAACGGAAATAGCCCGGCGTCTCCAAGGCCTGGCTGCACGCCCACTCCTTCGCATAGAGCGAAACCTCGCCCGGCAGCGGTCCATTGGCGGCGACCTGGTTGGGCGTGAGCCCAATCTGGGAAACCCACTGCTCGACCTTCCCGGAAATGATCGTCCCTGCCAGCCTGTAGGCCGCGAAGCCGAGCGCGGCGACGATGGCCACGCCGGCGAAGGCGAAGATACGACGCTTGCTCATCCATGCTCTCCAGCGTGCGCGCTGCGCGCGCCAGGTCGGAATGGCCGCGGTCACCGGCGCGCTCCGCGTGCCTCGAAATCGGCCTTGGTGGTGTATTCCCCACGCGGCAGGTAGGGGCCCATCACGGCCTCCTCCGTACCGGGCCGCGTGACCTTCTCCGGGCTTTGCGCCCAGCCCGGATCGGGTGCCACGATGCGCAGTATCAGCATGCCGAAGTCCCGGCGGTTGCGCGGGCTGCTGAGCCCCTCGCCACGCGGGCTCCATTCGATCCAGGCGACGCCGTTCTCGGCCGTCGCATTGGCCGGGCGGTCCTCCCGGCGGCTGTAGACGATGGTGTAGTTGCGATCGGCATCGAGCGGCACCTGCATGTCGCAGAGCCCATCGACGATCTGCCCGGACGGCGCGGCCTCGCAGCTGACAAGCGACCAGTATTGCGTCTGCGCGGCCGGCATGACCGCTGCCCCGCGGCCGCCGGGACCGGCGTAGGTGTCAGGGAAGATCGGCATCCTTCCCCGCATCACGTAGACCGGACCGAACGTTCGCGAGAGGAAGGTCAGCATGTACTGCGTCGACGGATCGCCGCCGGCATCCATCGGCCCGGCGAAGGGAATGCGCCCCTGCGCCTCGGCCGTCTTGAAGGCGCCAAGGAGGGAGTAGCGCAGGTTCCAGTACTTCTCCCACTTCGGGACAGGCCGCGCGGGCGCCGCGGCCGGGTCGAGCGCCGGGTCGTTGTCGGCCGCATGGACCAGCTGTTCCCATTGCTGGTCCGTCACCGGCTTCTTGGTCTCGCCCGGAATCGGCCGTGCGAGGCGTGCGACAACCTCCGGCGCGCTCAGCCTTGTCCCGTCGGCGAGCACCGCCTCGTAGCTCGGCAGCCCGCGGATGGACGATGGCGCGGCGGCCGGGCCGAAACCGGCGCCGTCGCTGCCGCGGTCTGACAGGTAGACGCGGATGACGGATTGCAGCGTCTCGCCGCCGCGGCCCACATAGATCGTGTTGCCCTCGCGCTGCGCCGGGTTGGCCGGCGGGTCGGCGGCCAGGATGCGGATCGTGAAATCGCGCTGCTCGGCCAGCCGGTTGGCGCCGACACGGAACGGGTTGGTCGAGCCTGCATCGGGCGCGATGGTGCGGCCCTCCAGCGCATCGCCGATGGAGACGAAGGTGTTGTTCTCCTCCCTGTAGAAGGCGAGCTGGAAGTAGCGCGCATTCGGGAAACGGCCGCGCAGCGTCATGGTGCTGCCCGCCGGCAGGGCCATCCGGCCGAGGAAGTAGGTGGACTGCATGTCCGGCCAGAGGTTCGGGTTCTGGATCGGCCGGGGCGACTCCAGATAATTCCAGTAGCCCCAGCCGCGAGGCCCCTGGAACAGCCCGTCATGGCCATAGCGGTCGTCAGTGCGGATGAAGGTCTCTAGCGACTTGTCGCCGAACCGCGTCACCCTCTCGGCGCGCAGGTCGTCGGTCGGCACGATCGGCGGCGGCCGCCACTGGCCCTGGCCGATCGGCAGGATCGAGGGCGGCTCGGTGCGCGGCCAGTACATCCGCAAGACGAGCGTGAACGGTGCCGCGGGCCCGGGCAGCCAATTCGCTTCCTTGTCGGCCCCGGGTGACGCGTGCTGCACGTAGAGCGTGAGCGAACCGTCCGGATTGGTCTTGAGCCCCGGTAGCATCGGCGAATTGATCAGATAGCGGCCGATCGGGTTCGCGACGAGCAGCATCGTCTCCGTCGCGTACATCGTCAGCGACCAGAAGGCATTGACCGGCGGCAACTGGCCGGCGGGAAAGGTGACGGTGTAGGTGTGAAGGCTGCCATCGAGCGGCGCGCCGGTGGCATCGTGCCGCGCGAAGGGATAGGTCGCCTCTTCCGCGTCGTTGCCGTAGATGCCGTTCAGCGCGGCCGCTGCGCGCAGCGTCCAGTTGCCGTTGTAGAAATCGCGATTGCCCTGCGCGGCACCGACGCGCCAGCCGTTGATGTCGGTGCCGATGTCGTTCGCCTGCGCGCGGATGCGGGCGACGGCCGTACGCACCGCTTCGCCCAGCGCGGCCTGTTCGGCAGCCGGCAGGGGTGGCGCCGAGGCCCGGCGGGGCCAGCCGATCCCGAACTGGGCGAAGCGCTCGCGCAGCGGCTGCTCCACGGCCGCGGACCCTATCGGCGGGCAGAACTGGAGCAGGAAGGAGAGATACTCGCCGAAGCGCGAGGTGAAGGCATCATTCTCGAAGCGCGGCCAGTCGATCGCGGGCGCGGGCGGCGGCGTGGCGGTGCCGGCGAAGGCCGACAGCGGCTGCGCGCGATAGCCCGCCTGCACCGCCCGCACATTGTCCATGTCGTCCGGGCCGAACAATTGGGTGCGGAAGATGACGAGGCTGAACTGCGTCTCGCAGCGGAACACGCCGCGAATGCCCGGCGGCGGCGTCCCCTGCCAGTCCGGGCCGGCGACCAGGAAGTGTCCCCCGGCCGTTCCCGTCGTCCGGCTGCCCAGATAGCCGTAGTTGCAGGTATAGAGATCGACCAGTTGGACATCGAAGTAGCGGTTGCGCGGCACGTCCGGGATCGAGATCACCATCGGCTCGGCCCGCAGGTCCATTTGCAGGAGCGAGTAAGGCGTGTCGCTGTTCGGCGTGCTGACGGCCGTATCGGCCGCCGTGAACACGCGCGCCTCGTTGGAGATCTGGTTGAACGGCGCCTTGAATTGCCCGGAATCGCGGTCGATGTTGAAGGAATACATCGCCTTGTAGCCGATGAGCATCGGGAAGCCGTAGAGATACGCTTCCTCGGCGATGGCGCTGAGCGCGGTTACTGCGGCTGTGGGCGTCGCATGCGGCTGCGCCGCTCCTTGCGGCGCCCGAGCGGCCGGGCCGGCCGGCGGTGCGCTGGTCTGCGCCACGGCGAGCCCCGGTATCGTCAGTGCCGGAAGGCCTGCGATCAGTGGACGACGACCGAACATCCCAATCTCCTGTTCTGGCGCGCTGCGGCGCTGGCTCGGTACGTCGCGGCGGTCGGCGGACCAGATGTGCAAAGCCCTGCTTCCACCCCTTCGCCGCACCCGCGACCCGGGCCTCCGGGAACGTGTGGACGCCGCGGCCTCGTGCGACGTGACGGCGCCAAAGGCGGTACCTGCGGCGAAGGCGGCAGCGGCGCCGGAGTCCGGGTAGAGCGGGAAGCTGACGGCCATGCTGCAGAGATCAGTGCCGAAGGCGGCTGCCGGACGATCCAGCCCACGCAGGTCGATGGATCCCGTCGGGCCGAGAAGGACGGGTGGGTCGCTCGACTGCAGGGACTCCCGCGCGGTACCAGATGGTGCCTGTGGTTCGCAGCGCGGCGGCGATTGTGGTCGCCATGCGACGCGACCGTGAGGCGGCTTCGGATGCGAGCACCGGGGGTGTGGCAGAGGCGGCAGGTCACGACGTCGATTGCGCGTGGAGCGCGCCAGACGCTGAAGCGCAGAGCGCGACCCGAGGAATCGCGCTGAGCGCTGAACACCGCTGTACCCCCCGTGCGGCCCGTCCTTGACGGACATGGGCAGCGATCCGGCCATCTCGTCGCGTGACGCCGGTTGTTGCGCAACGCCGGAGATCGTGCGTGGATATCGTGGCTAATTGCAATCGGGTCCGCCGGACTTGCCGAATTCGCATACTGAAACCTGCCATCGAGGCCCGCTGGCGGCCGCACTGCTCGCTCGCCACCCCGCCGGCCCCGCCAGGTCCGCGCGGGAGGATCCCTGCCATGCAGGTCGGGACTGGCGCTGATCGTGGCCGGCGCAGACCCCTCTCGCCCCGTCAGGCCGCTTGACGACAGGATCGGTGAGCCGGCTCCCGTTCCCGGTCCGCCGATCGGGAGTGCAACCTTCCGGTTCGACGACTTCGACAGCTTCGCCGCCGCCATAGGCGATGCGGATGTCGTCTACGTGCCGGTCAATCCGGGCTCATTTCGTGCCGAGCTGACGCAGATCCAGCTCGGACGCGTCATTGTCCAGCTCGGCCGGGATTCACCGCACCTGTCGCGGGGTGTGGCTGGGGCAGGCCGGATCGGCGTGCTGGTTTCGCAGCACGGCCCGGAAGGCACGATCTTCAACGGCCGTGCGATCGGCCGCGACGACCTGATGATGTTCCGGCCCGGGGCGCCGCTCGATTCCACGGTCGCGGTGGATGATGCCTGGGCGCATCTGAGTTTCACGGAGGATGGTGGCGAGGCACTGACCGAGGGCTGGGGCGCGCCGTTCAGCAGTGCTGATCGCTATCGCTTCCTGCCTGGCGAGCCGTCATCACTAGGCCCCTTGCGGCGGTGCATCCGACAGGCGGCGCAATTCGTCGCAGCGCATCCTGGCGATGTCGCGGCTGATGGGTTCGCCGCGTCCCTCACTGATACGCTCGAAGGACATCTTGGAGCGCTCCTGGCCGGGGCAGGGCTATGGGATGGCCCGACGCGGCAGACTCGTCGCGTGCTCGGCCTCGTTGCCGGGGCGGATGACTATCTGCGCGCCAATCTGGCGCGGCCGATCTACACCGCGGAGATCTCGGCAGCCCTCGGCGCCGCGCCCCGTACGCTGCACAGCGCCTTTCGCGCTGTGCATGGCATGAGCGTTCATGGATATCTGCAGCGACGTCGGATGGCACTTGTGCGTGAGGCCTTGAAGCGCGCGTCGGGCTCGACCGCGCTGGTGAAGACGATCGCGCTGGCGCACGGCTTCTGGAGTCTCGGGCGGTTCTCCGTGGAGTATCGGCATATGTTCGGCGAATCGCCGTCGGCCACCCTGGATAGGCAGCGGAGTGGTGACCGAGTCACGCGACAAGGCTGACACGGTCGCGACGGCGCCCCAAGTCGGGCCAGGGCGGAGCGCCGGCATCTCGCCGAGCGGCACCAACTCGTAGGGAACGGATTCGCGGAACCTGTGCTCGCGTGCCACCTCCGGGGGCGCGATCTGGCTGAAAACACGACTGCATGCGCGCAGTAGGGTCAGCCTTGAAGTGGAGTTGGAGTTCACCCGCTTTTGTGGACGCCACGAGCCTTTTGGACGGAGGTGTCGAGATGCCGAGAGTAGTTGAGTCCTGTCCGACAACACTCAACGAAGGCGGGCAGCTTCACCTTCAACCACACCCCGCACACGTCATCAGCCCGCGCTTCACCCGCGCCGGCTCGACCAGGTACCCGCAGCGGAGGCAGTTCGCACCGTCGTCGCTGGTGTCGAACGGGTCGGCGACACGGCGTGAGGGGGCACCGGGACTTGGCCGCGGCGTGGTGCTCGGCTGGCGGCGTGGAGCGGGTAGGTCAACGACCTCCTCGGCGACCGCCTGCCTTGGCTGCCACGCAGGCAGGACATGGACGACCGGCTGCGGGGCGGCGGCGACGGGCGCCTCCTGCTGCGCCGGCGCCGGAGGTGATCCCTTGCCGCTGATCTCCTCACCCCAGGCAGCCCAGCCGACATCGGAGGCATGGCGTGCCGGGGCTTCAACGATCGCCCTCGCGCTATGCCGCAGGTGCACGACCTGCACGACGCGGCTGCTGCGGGTCCCTCTGGCCGGGATGGTCACCGTCTGACGGCTTGGCGTATCGGTCGCCCCGGCTCTGCTGAACCGGGCGAAGACGTGGTCTATATCGGACATGGATCCTCAGAAGATGCCGGACCTGCTGTAGATGGTCTGCGCAGGGCGCCGGCGAATACTGCTTGGGGTTCAGGAGTTCGTTTGCGGATTTCGGCGACCGCTCCAGCGATCGGTTCGCTGAATTTCGAGCAAGTTCGGCTTCAGAAAGTGCTTATAGCTGAATGGTTTAAGGCTTGAGGGTAAAATCGGCCTACCCTCAAGGTCCGGAGACTCTCCGGCCATTCGGAGAGAAAACCCGCCCTCGTTGCCACTTCAAACCATCAACCCTGTGCGCGGAAGCGGCAGGAAACCTGCGCCTCAGCGCGGCATCCAGCTCGGGAGAGACAGGTTGTCTTGAGACCGACTGGAGCAGCGGTGGGAACTGGGGACGGAGATTCTCTCGCTTGGAGGCGCTGCGCATCCGTCGGCGACGCAGCGTTAGCAGGTTGTTCGCGCGAGTCTTCGGCCGCTGCGCAACATGCGCGAAGCCGACCGTATACGGGCCCACGCGGCAACCGGCGTTCGTCAGTCTTCGGTCTTGCTCTCGAGGAAGATCCGCAGCGCCTGCGCCGAGGCCTCCGGCGCCTCCTCCATCGGCACGTGTCCGATCCCGGGCAGGATCACCGTGCGCGCATCGGGCAGCGCGCGCTCGTAGTCGGCGGAGTGGGAGGCTGGCACCGCGCCGTCCCATTCGCCCCATAGCAGCAGTACCGGCGCGCGGATTGTCGCGAGGATCGGCTCGGGCGGCACGAGGCGCGTCTGCAGCATGCGGTCCAGGATGGCACGCCGCACCCCAGGAGCGAGCAGCATGGCGTGGTAACGCTCCACCACGGCATCCGTCAGCGCGCCGTGCACGGCGTAGGCGTTCTGCATCGTCCTGCGCAGCAGCGACTTCGGTGCGGTGTAGGGCAAAAGCCGCATCAGCCAGGGCAACCGCTCCGGCGCGCGGCCGTACTCCCGGCCGAGGCTCGCGAAACCGTCTGGTGCCATCAGCACGAGCTTCGAGACGCGAGTCGGCTCGGCTGCGGCGAAGCTCCAGGCGATCCGCCCGCCCATAGAGGAGCCGACCACCGCCGCCTGCGCGATCCCGAGCCGGTCCAGCAGCGCCGCAAGGACGGCGACGCTCCGCTCGTCGGAGTAGTCGCCTGTCGGGTCGGGCCCGGTCAGGCCCCAGCCCGGGAGGTCGAGGGAGACGACGCGAAAGCGATCCTCCAGCAGTGATGCCCACGCCTCCCAAGTATGCAGCGAGGAGCCGAAGCCGTGGATCAGCAGTACCGCTAGGCCATCGCGCGGCCCGGTGTCGCGGACGTGGAGACGCATCCCTGCCGCCTCTACGAACTGCGAGGGCGGCGGCGCCCAGCGGCGCTCCAGCGCGGTGCGGGGCAGGTCGGGGTTGTAGAGCCAGATCGCGCCGCCCAGCAGCGCAACGCCCAGCAGCACGGCGATGATTGTCACAGCGCGTTCCAATCGAATCCACTCTGCCGCCGCGCATCGGTAGGCGCCCGCCACAGATATGCGGGCTGCGGGGCAGCTTGTCACCGGACGCATTGACGCGCGGAAATATTCCCGGTCCGGCAGATCCTCACGGTACTCGCCGCGCTGCGTCCATCATCGGTGCCGGCCCCATGTTGAGCGTCGCTGTCGGTCTTGATCGCGTAGGCCAGCAGCAGACGAACCACGTCCAGATCTCGAAAGACAGGACACGATTTTCCGCTCCGACGGCGCCCACCGAACGGTCAGACCCGCTGCGCAGGGTGTCGAGGCACTGGCACCTTTGCAAGCGCTACCGGATCGCCGATACGCTCGTGACCAAGTGGCCGGATCGATTGGCCATCTGGGAAGTGTCCTCCTACGTCTCTCCCGCCCTTGCCGAGCAGTGCCACATAGTCGCCAAGGTCGATGCGCTTATGGCGCTCTGCGGGTGGCTGGAGGCGAGCCTCGCCGGCCACCGCTGCCACCCGCCGCCTGCTCGACGCGCTGCTCGTCGCAGTGCTGGCGCTGGCCGAGGAACGTGAGATGGAGAAGGCGGAATGATCGAAGCCCGTCCGCCGCGCGTCTCCTGGTTTCGGCGGTTGGGGCCAGGCCTCATCACCGGCGCAGCGGACGACGATCCGGGCGGCATCGCCACGCATTCACAGGTGGGGGCGCACTTCGGCTTCAACCTGATGTGGACGGTCGCGCTGACCTATCCGCTGATGACGGCGATCCAGGCAATCTGTGCGCGGGTCGGGCGTGTCACCGGCGAGGGTCTTGCCGCCAACATGGCCCATGTGCTGCCGCGCTGGCTGGTGCATGTCATCGTCGCCTTGTTGTTCGTGGCCAACACGGTGAACATCGGCGCTGATCTCGCCGCGATGGGCGCGGCGGCGCGGCTGGTTCTGGGCTGGGGCGAAATCGCCTTCGCGGTGGCGTTCGCGGCGGGTTCGATGCTTTTGCAGGTGTTCGTACCCTATCACCGCTATGTTCATCTGCTCAAATGGCTGACGCTGAGCCTGCTCGCCTATGTCGGCGTGGTGTTCACCGTTGCCATCGACTGGGGCGCGGTCGTGCGCGGCGCGTTCTGGCCATCGCTCACCTTTTCGCGGGAAGCCATGGTGGCGATCGTCGCCGTGTTCGGCACGACGATCAGCCCCTACATGTTCTTCTGGCAAAGCGCCGAGGAAGTGGAAGACGAGATGCTGACGGGCGACGGCTCGCTGCTCGATCACCCCGAGCAAGGGCCCGCCGAGCTCGACCGGATCGCGTGGGACACCTATATCGGTATGGGATTTTCGAGCCTGATCTCGTTTTTCATTGTCTTGACCACGGCCGTGACGCTTCACACCGCGGGGATCACCGATATCGCAACATCGGCCGATGCCGCGCAGGCGCTGCGGCCGATCGCGGGCGAGTTCGCATTCCTGCTGTTCAGCCTCGGCATCATCGGCACCGGGCTTCTGGCGCTGCCGGTGCTGGCGGGCTCCGCCGCCTATGCGATCGGCGAGTTGCGCGGCTGGCGCCTCGGGCTCGAACAAAGGCCGGAGAACGCCAAGGCCTTCTATGGCGTCATCGCGCTGGCGTTCGCCTTGGGCCTGCTGATGCTGTTTCTGCCGATCGACCCGATCAAGGCCCTATTCTGGAGTGCCGTTCTGAACGGGGTGATCGCGGTTCCATTGATGATTGCCACGATGTTCGTCGTCTCGAACCGGAAGCACCTCGGCCCGTTCGTCGCGCCACTCGGGCTCAAGAGCATGGGCTGGTTGGCTACGGCTGTGATGGCGGCGGCGGCGCTGGCGATGTTTGTCTTGTGAGGGAGTATAATACGCCCGGCGTCATGCACTGACCTGTGCATAGGGTCGTGAGGCGATGGTAGCGATGCATTCGGGCTGGTCGATGAGCCAGTTCCATGCGTCGCAGCAGGCGTCGACGATGGCGTCGTAGCTTTCGAAGACCCGGTTGCTGAGCTTGTTGGAGCGCAGGAAGGCCCAGACGTTCTCGACCGGGTTCAGTTCTGGGCTGTAGGGCGGCAGGTGGAGCAGCGTGATGTTGGGCGGCACGACGAGACGGCCGCCGGTCTGATGCCAGCCGGCGCCGTCGATGGTGAGGACGGCATGCGCACCGGGGGCGACGGTGGCGCCGATCTCGGCCAGGTGCAGGTTCATCGCGTCGGTGTTTGCCGCGGGCAGGACAAGGCCGGCCCCGACACCGCGGGCGGGGCAGACGGCACCGAACAGATAGGCCCAGGTGTAGCGCTGGTCGCGCGGCGCAGCCGGCCGCGAGCCTCGCCGTGCCCACATCCGCGTGGTGGTGCCCTGCTGCCCGACCCGTGCCTCATCTTGCCACCACAGCTCGAGCGGCTTGCCGCGCGCGTGCGCCGGCACGGCTGCCGCTACGAGGGCGGCGAAGTCGCGCTGAAAGACGCCTGCGCCGCAGCGTCATGGCCGGGATGGCGCGGCCGCGGCACCAGCCGGCGCAAGCCCAGGCGACGCAGCATGTCGCCGACGCTGCGCTCGGCCATCACCACGCCGAAGTGCCGCTCGATCGCCCGTGCCAGGTCCGCCCGACGCCACCGCGTGACCCCGTCGCGGGCGAGGTCGGGCCCCTCGTCCACCCAGCGCATCACCGCGCACTCCTGTTCGGGCGTCAGCAGGCAGGGCGTGCCGCCGCCGTGACGGTCGTGGAGGCCCGCCAGGCCCTCGGCGTTGTAGCGGTGCACCCAGTCGCGCAGGGTCTGCCGGTCCATCCCGGCCGCGCGCGCCGCATCCGTGCGCGATGCCCCCTCCAGAACCAGGGCCAGTGCCAGCATCCGCCGCGCCGCGTGCGGATCACGGCTCCTCCGCGCCTCAAGCCGCAGCCCCGCCGCGTCCAGCTCCAGCCGCGTGATCGCCACTGCCGCTGCCATGATCGCCCCCTCCGTCACCAACGAACGAAGCGAATCACAGCCGCCGTGACCGGGGGAAGCCCCGTGAGTCACAACGGACCGCCGGGCGTAT
>JAIYAI010000744.1 GCA_027489135.1 Acetobacteraceae bacterium | reverse complement strand
TCGACGTCCAGCCAAGGAACATCACGCCATGTCGCCCATCATCGGCACCCTCGATCCCGAAACGCTGACCGGCAGTGCCTCGGATGACGGGATCTACGGAGACATTCTTCTCGGCGGCGGCACGCCCGAGGAGAACGCCGATGTCACGGAGGGCGGCGATGATTCGATCACCGGCCTCGGCGGCGCCGACCTGGTGCTCGGGCAGGGCGGGGACGATACGCTGCGCGGCGAGGTGGGGTCAGATACGCTGCTGGGCGGCGTTGGCGACGATGTGCTGTTCGCCGCGTCGGGCGCCGACAGCCTCGACGGGGGCGCCGGCAACGACAAGCTGCTGGCCGGGTCGGGCCCTGCCGCGACCCTGAGCGGCGGAGCGGGCGCCGACACCCTCCTCGCCGGATCGGCCGGCGGCCTGCTGGCCGCGGGCGCCGGCGACGACCTGCTGGTCGCGGGCGCCGGGGCGGATGCGCTGTTCGGCGACGACGGCATCGACACGGTGCGCTACGCCGCCTCGACCAGCGCCGTGCGCGTGGATCTCGGCCCCGGCGGCGGCGATGGCGGCGAGCCGGTGGTCGATGGCGGCCATGCCACAGGCGACTTCCTGTTCGGCGTGGAGAACCTGACCGGTTCGGCCTTCGGCGACACGCTGACCGGATCCTTCGTGGATAACCTGCTGTCCGGGGCTGGGGGCGATGATTCGCTCTCGGGCGGCTTGGGTGACGATACGCTGCAGGGCAGCACCGGGGCCGACCGCCTCGAGGGTGGCTTCGGACTGGACCTGCTCATCGGCGGCGATGGCGCCGATACGATCACGGACGAGGGCGGCCTCGATACGCTCCAGGGTGGCGGCGGCGACGATTCCATCGTCAGCGGCTTCGGCGCGTCGCGGCTCGTCGGCGCGGCGGGCGCGGATACGCTCATTGGCAACGGCCAGGATACGTTGACGGGCGGCGACGGGAACGACCTGCTCCAGGGGATCTACGGCAGCCGTCTGATCGGCGGCGCGGGCGCCGACACGATGCAAGGCGGCACCGTCGACTACGGCGCCTCCTCGGCCGCCGTGCAGGTGGACCTCGGCTCGGGCGCGGCGGCGACGGGCGGGGACGCGGCGGGCGACGTGCTGGTCGGCGTCGCCACGGTCCTCGGCTCGGGCGCGGGCGATGTCCTCGCCGGCGCCGACGCCAGCGACGACCTGCTGGTGGGGCGCGCCGGCGACGACACCCTGTCGGGCCGGGCCGGGCTGGACTGGCTGCAGGGCGGGGGCGGGCACGATTCCCTCGCCGGCGGCGAGGGGGCCGACCTGCTCGAGGGCGGCGGCGGTGCCGATACGCTGACGGGCGGTGAGGGCGACGACACCCTGCGCGGCGGATCGGCAGGTGATTCGCTGGTAGGCGGGGATGGCGCGGCCGACCTCGCGGACTATGCCGACGCGGCTGGCGGCGTGGTGGTCGACCTTTCGACCGGGCGCGGCGCGCGGGCAACGGCGGCCGGAGACACGCTTGTCGGCATCGAGGCGGTGCTCGGTTCGGACCATGCCGACACGATCACGGGCGACGACGGCGCGAACATGCTGACGGGCGGTGCGGGCGACGATCAGCTCTCCGGCGGCGGCGGCGACGACCTGCTGGTGGGCGGCGCGGGCGCCGACCAGTTGGCGGGCGGTGCGGGTGACGACACGGCGAGCTACGCGGACGAGTTCGACGACGTCGTCGCCGACCTCGCCGGGGGCGGCGGCGACAGCTTCACGAGCGTCGAGAACGTCGTCGGCGGCTGGGGCGCCGACGCGCTGCGCGGCGACGCCGGGACGAACGTGCTGCGGGGGGGCTGGGGCAACGACACCGTCGAGGGCCGCGGCGGGGCGGACCTGGTCGACGGTGGCGACGGCTTCGCCGACGTCGCGAGCTACGCCTCCGACACGGTGGGCGTGGTCGTGGATCTCGCCGCCGGCACGGCCACGGGCGGCGACGCGTCGGGCGACACGCTGCTCGGCTTCGAGGGTGTCGAGGGGGGCACGGGCGACGACACGCTGACCGGAAACGGCGAGGCCAACATCCTCTCCGGCGGCGCGGGCGACGACCGCCTCGACGGCGGCGCGGGCTATGGCGACCAGCTGTTCGGCGGCGAGGGCCGCGATACGGCGAGCTACGCCGCGGCGACCGGCGGCGTCTTCGTCTCCATGGGCGCGATCGGCTTCGTGACCACGCAATTCGCCGAGGCCGAGGGCGACGTGCTCGACGGCATCGAGGACCTGGTCGGCTCCGTCTTCGCGGACTCGCTGGCGGGGGACGCCGGCAACAACCTGCTGGAGGGCGGCGCGGGCGCCGACCTGCTGATCGGCGGGGACGGCATCGACACGGCGAGCTACCGCGGCGACACCGCGGGCGTCGTCATCGCGCTGAATGGCGGCAACGCCTTCGGCGCGGGCGGCGAGGCCGCGGGCGATCAGCTCGCGGGCATCGAGCACCTGCTCGGCGGCAGCGGGAACGACAGCCTCGGCGGCGACGCGGGCGACAACAGCCTCGACGGCGGCGCCGGCAACGACACGCTGCAGGCGGGCGGCGGCAACGATACGCTGGCGGGCGGCGATGGCGTGGACGTGGCCAGCTGGGCCGGCAGCGCGGGCGCCGTCTCCCTCGACCTCGGCGCGCTGGAGGCCTCCTCCTCCGGCGATTCCGTCTCGGGCATCGAGGGCCTCGAGGGCGGCGACGGCGACGACACGCTGACCGGCACCTCCGGCGACAACCGCCTGATCGGCGGCTTGGGATCGGACAGCCTGACCGGCCAGGGCGGCACGGATACGCTGGAGGGCGGCGACGGCGACGACACCCTGGCCAGCAACGCTGGCGGGCACGCCATCGACGGCGGGGCCGGGCGCGACCGCCTTGTCGTGCAGGGGGGCGCCATCACCGTGGACCTCGGGGCGGGCACGCTGTCCGGCGGGGGCAGCATCCAGGGCGTCGAGGATATCGTCGGGTCTTTCAGCCACGACAGCCTGACTGGCGACGATTTCGGCAACCGGCTCGAAGGCGGCGTGGGGCGGGACACCCTGGTCGGCGGGGGGGGCAACGATACCTTCGTCGGCCGCGCCGGCAATGAACGCGATGTCCTGGACGGGGGCGACGGCATCGACGTCGCCGACTATGCGAACGCAGGTGTCTTCGGCGTGAGACTGGTCCAGGCCGGCAGCGCCGACACCGTCGCCAGCCACACGGCGTCCATCAGCGGCATCGAGCGGTTCCTCGGGTCGGCGGGGAGGGACGCCGTCATCGGCGGCGACTTCGGCGAGACGATAGACGGCGCCGACGGCAAGGACTCGCTGGTCGGCGCGGGCGGCAACGATGAGCTGCGCGGCGGCGAGGACGACGACGTCCTCGACGGCGGCGCCGGGATCGATTCCCTCGTCGGCGGCGCGGGAAACGATACCCTGCAGGACGGCGACGGCTTCGGGATCCTCGAGGGCGGTGCCGGACAGGACGACCTCGACGGTGGTCCGGACGGCGCCGTGGCGTCCTACGTGAACGCGGACTCCGGCGTCTCGGTGAGCCTCGGCGCCGGCTTAGGCTCGTGGGGCGAGGCCGTCGGGGACATCCTGATCAACATCCTCAGCCTCTGGGGATCCGCCCATGCCGACCTGCTGATCGGCGACGCCAATCCGAATGAGCTACGGGGCAATGGTGGCGACGACACGATGGAAGGTGGCGGGGGTGCCGACATCATCCGCGGCGGCGCCGGCTTCAACGTCGTGTCCTACGGCTCGTCCACGGGCGCGCTCGCCATCGATCTCGGCGTCGGCAGCTTCGTCGGCGACGACGCGGCGGGCGACGTGGTGGAATCCGTCCAGGGCGCGATCGGTGGCAGCGGCAACGACACGCTGAAGGGGCTTGCGGGGCAGGACCGGCTGGCGGGCGGCGGCGGCGACGACCTGATCATCGGTACGGCCGGCATCGATACGATCGAGGGCAATGGCGGATTCGACACGGTCGACTACAGCGCCTCCCTCCTCGCCATCACCCTCGACCTCGAGGCCGGGACGGCGACCGGGGACATCGCCGCCGGCGACATCCTGTTCGGCATCGAGGCGGTGGTCGGCACCTTCGGCTTCGACTCGATCGCCGGCGACGCGGCGGCGAACCGCCTGCTCGGCGCGGGGGGGCAGGATACGCTGCTTGGCCGCGACGGCGCGGATACGCTGAACGGCGGTGGCGGTGCCGACCTGCTCGACGGCGGCACGGGCTTCGACCTCGTGAGCTATGCCGGCGGCGCCGGCCCGGTCTCGATCCGCCTCCTCCCGGTCGCCGGCATCTACCACTTCGGCGCCTTCAGCGACGCGACCGGCGACATCCTGATCGGAATCGAGGCGCTGGAAGGTTCGGACTTCGGCGACGACCTGGGCGGCGACGACGGAAACAACCTGCTCTCGGGCGGCGCCGGAAACGACAGGCTGCAGGGACTCGGCGGGGATGACACGCTGCGTCCGGGCACAGGCGCGAACCAGGTGAACGGCGGCCCGGGCCGGGACCGGGTGAGCTACGCCGACCTGACGCTTGGCGACGGCGTGCTGGTCGCGCTCGAGGACGGCGTCGCGGGTGGTGCGGTCAACGACACCCTCCTGCTCATCGAAGACGCGGAGGGTTCCGCCTTCGGTGACACACTCATGGCCGCCACGGCGGGCAGCCTGCTGCGCGGCCTCGGCGGCGGCGACGTCCTGACCGGGCTGTCGGGCGAGGATACGCTGGAGGGGGGCGCCGGAGCCGACACCATGGCGGGCGGTGCCGGACGGGACCTCGCACGCTACGCGGACGCGGCCGCCGGCGTGGCGGTCGACCTCGGCGCGGCAAGCGGTAGCGCCGGCGAGGCGGCGGGCGACAGCCTTTCCGACGTCGAGGATCTCGAAGGATCGGCCTTCGGCGACACGCTCGCCGGCGACGGCCTCGGCAATGCCGTCGCCGGTGCGGCGGGCGACGACAGCCTAGCCGGCGCGGCGGGTGCTGATTCGCTGACCGGCGGCGCTGGCGATGACAGCCTCGCGGGCGGCGAGGGCGACGACACGCTGGCCGGCAGCGCCGGGATCGATTCCATCCTTGGCGGGACCGGCTTCGACCTCGCCGACTACCGGAGCGCCGCGACGGGTGTCGCGGTCTCCCTCGCCACGGGCATGGGCAGCGCAGGGGAAGCGACGGGGGATGCGTTTTCCGGCATCGAGGGCGTCGCCGGATCGGCCGGGGACGACACGATCGAAGGTGATGGCGGGGCGAACCTGCTGACCGGGGGAGGCGGCCGGGATTCGATCAGCGGGCTCGGCGGCGATGACACAATCGCCGCCTTCGGTGAGACCGGCGTCGGCTTCGGTGGCGATGCCGCGCAACTCGCTGCCGCCGCCATCGTCATTCGTCTTGACGGCGGCAACGGCTTCGACGTGCTCAGCTTCGATGGTGCGGACCTTGCCGTGCGCCTCGCCCTGACGGATCCCCATTACGCGCTGGGCCGGCCGGTGATCGAGGCGCTGCCGGCGTCCGGCCCGGTCTCGACCACCGGACTGGCGAGCTTCACGGGCTTTGAGGGTCTTGCAGGGTCGGCCTTCGCCGACAGCCTGAGCGGCACGGCGGCTGGAAACCGGCTGGAGGGCGGGGCGGGCGACGACTGGTTGGCGGGGGCCGGCGGGGCGGACACCCTCGTCGGCGGTGCAGGCCTCGATCTGGCGAGCTGGGCGACGGAGGTCCAGGGGAAGGCCCTGTCCCTCGCCGCCGGCGACGGAAATGACCAGCTCGCGGGCATCGAGGGGCTGGAGGGCGGGTCGGGCGACGACACGCTGACCGGCGATGTCTTCGCGAACCGGATGATCGGCGGCGCCGGGAACGACCGCTTCGTGGAGGACGCGGGGAACGATACGATCCTCGGCGGGACCGGCTTCGACACGGTCGACTACAGCCTCGTCAACCTCGGCGCCCCGGTGGTGCTGAACCTTGCCACCGGCACGGCAATCGTCACGCTGGCCGGCACCGACAGCCTTTCGGGCGTCGAGGCCGTCGTCGGAACGATCTACGCGGACCAGATCACCGGAGATGCAGGCGACAACCTCATCGCCGGCGGCGACGGTCAGGACGCGATGGATGGCGGGGATGGGCGGGACGCCGCCAGCTATGCCGGAGCCACGCTGACCGGGGTCTCGGTCGATCTCGCCTACGCGCTCGGCTCCGGCGGCACGCTGCTCGGCCGGGGTTTCGGCGGCGAGGCCGAGGGCGACTCGCTGTTGAACTTCGAGGACCTGATCGGTTCGATCTTATCCGACACGCTCTCGGGCACCGCGGGGGCGAACCGGCTGGACGGGGGAACGGGCGGGCTCGATGTGCTGGTCGGACGCGGTGGTGCCGACACGCTGGTCGGCGCCGGCCTGGCGATGGTCAGCTATGTCGGCTCGGCCGCGGTCCGTGTCTCGATACCGGAGGGCACCGGTCATGGCGGCGATGCGGAGGGCGACGTGCTCGTCGGCATCGTCGACCTTACGGGCGGCAACGGCAACGACACGCTGGAGGGCGACGAGCGGGGCAATCTGCTTGCGGGCGGCATCGGCGACGACCTGCTGCTCGCCGGCGACGGCTGGGATACGCTGGAGGGCGGGGCGGGCAACGACACGGTCAGCTATGCCGGCCTGGGCTATGGGATCGCGGTGGACCTCCTCGCCGCTACGAACTCGAAGGCCGACGTCTTCACCGGCAACGCGGTCGAGGGGCTGATCGGCGGCTCCGGGAACGACACGCTGGTGGGAGACGCCCGGGCCAATCTTCTCGCCGGCGCCGCAGGTAAC
>JAIYAI010000399.1 GCA_027489135.1 Acetobacteraceae bacterium | reverse complement strand
TCGTCAGGTCGCGGGTCAGCTCGTCGAAGCGGCCATTGGCGCGGCGGACGTAGATGCCGGTCAGCAGGAAGGCCGAGACGATCACCACGAGGCCGAGGATGATGCCGAGGGAGGTGACGCCGCCGCCGATCTTCATGGCCATCAGATCGCGCGCGAAGGCGACCAGGAAGATGAAGCCCAGGTAGATCGCCAGCATGATGGCAGACAGGGTCCAGGCGAAGCCTGATCGCGTTCGGACCAGTTCCTGGAATTTCGGGCTGCGCAGGATGCGCGTGTGCTCTCCCTGGACCATGGCGGTCCTTCCTTCTCGTTCAGGCCGCCTGGTGTCGGGGCGGATGTCGCGCCGGTCCATGCGGACGGAGCGCGACCGGTTGGCGAGGATCGTGGCAGCAGCATGGCTGACGGCGCATTGCTGCACCGGTCTTCGCGTTGCAGCATTGATCCTGCGCAAACCGGATCGAGCCCGCCCGGCTGCCCGCGTCCGGCAACCGTCGGAACGCGGTTGCAGCGGCGCCGGCACCTTGCCACGCTGACCGGGCGCGGGCCCCGGCTTGCCAGGCGCCACGCTACAACGGGCACCGCGCGACGAATCGAGAGGTCACGGCCATGGACGGCAGCACCGCGGGCACCCGCTACGACGAGACCTATGCCGCCTGGCGGCGCGACCCCGAGGCCTTCTGGATGGCCGCGGCGCGGGGCGTCGCCTGGGACCGGGGCCCGGATCGCGCCTTCGATCCCGGGCAGGGCGTCTATGGCCGCTGGTTCCTGGGCGGGATGCTGAACACCTGCCACAACGCCGTGGACCGGCACGTCCAGGCCGGTCGCGGGGCCCAGCCCGCCATCATCTACGACAGCCCCATCACCAACCGCGCGCCCGTCACCATCACCTATGCAGACCTCCAGTCGCGCACCGCGAAGCTGGCCGGGGCACTGGCGGCACGGGGCGTCGGCAAGGGCGACCGCGTCGTGATCTATATGCCGATGGTGCCGGAGGCGGCGGTGGCCATGCTCGCCTGCGCCCGCCTCGGTGCCGTGCATTCCGTGGTTTTCGGGGGCTTCGCCGCGGCCGAGCTTGCCGCCCGCATCGCCGATGCCGAGCCGCGCGCGATCGTCTCTGCCTCCTGCGGGATCGAGCCCGGCCGGGTGATCGCCTACAAGCCGCTCCTCGATGCGGCAATCGCCCTCTCGCCGCACAAGCCGGCGTGCTGCCTGATCCTGCAGCGGCCGGAGCTTCCCTGCGACCTCACCCCGGGACGCGACGAGGACCTGCTGGCGGCCGAGGCCGCCGCCGCGCCGCACCCCTGCGTCAGCGTCGCGGCGACGGATCCCCTCTACGTGCTCTACACCAGCGGCACGACGGGCCAGCCCAAGGGGATCGTCCGCGACAACGGCGGCCACGCGGTGGCCCTGACCAACTCCATGCGCATGGTCTATGGCGTGGAGCCAGGGGACGTGTACTGGGCGGCCTCCGATGTCGGCTGGGTGGTCGGTCACAGCTACATCGTCTACGCCCCGCTGCTCGCGGGCTGCACCAGCGTGCTCTACGAGGGCAAGCCGGTGGGCACGCCCGATGCCGGCGCCTTCTGGCGCGTCTGCGCCGAGCACAAGGTGCGCGTGCTCTTCACTGCCCCCACCGCGATCCGCGCCATCAAGAAGGAGGATCCGCAGGGTGCGCTGCTGGCGCGATACGATCTCTCGGCGCTCGACGCCCTTTACCTCGCCGGCGAGCGCTGCGATCCCGACACCCAGGTTTGGGCAACCGACCTCCTGAAGAAGCCGGTCGTCGACCACTGGTGGCAGACCGAGACGGGCTGGTCGATCACCGGCGGTTTCCGTGGCCTCGGCCTCTTTCCGCTGAAGCCTGGCTCCGGCGGCAAGGCGGCGCCGGGCTACGATGTCGTCGCGCTGGACGAGGCCGGGCAGGAGGTTCCGCGCGGCCAGATCGGCAGCCTCGCCGTGCGACTGCCCCTGCCACCCTCCTGCCTGCCGACGCTCTGGAACGCCGACGACCGGTTCCGCGAGGCCTATCTCGAGACATTCCCCGGCTACTATTCCACCGCCGATGCCGGCATGGTCGATGCGGATGGCTATGTCTGGGTGATGTCGCGCACCGACGACATCATCAACGTCGCGGGGCACCGCCTCTCGACCGGCGCGATGGAGGAGGTGCTGGCCAGCCACCCCGACGTCGCCGAATGCGCGGTGGTCGGCGTGAAGGACAGCCTGAAGGGCCAGGTGCCGATGGGCCTCGTCGTACTGAAATCCGGCGTGACGAAGGACGAGGCCACCATCGCGAAGGAGCTGATCGGCATGGTGCGCGACCGCATCGGCCCCGTCGCCGCCTTCAAGGACGCCAAGGTGGTCAACCGCCTGCCGAAGACGCGCAGCGGCAAGATCCTGCGCGCGACGCTGCGCAAGATCGCCGACGGCGAGGACTACGTGGTGCCGCCGACCATCGACGACCCGATGATCCTGACGGAGATGGAGGGCACGCTGCGCGCCGCCATGCGCTGACGCGCCGTCATGCCTGCACCACGCCGGCGCCGGACAGGCCACGCCGCGCGTAGCTGTTGCGCGTGTCCACGACCAGCGGCACGCGGCCCGGCAACGCCGCGTAGTCGGGGCCGTCATGATCGGTGACGATCAGCACGGCATCCCACTCCGCGGCCAGCGCTGCCTCCCAGCGGAGCCCGGCGCGTCCGGCGACCGCCGGATGCTCGGGCATGGCCGGGATCACCGGCACCAGCGGATCGTGGAAGCCGACCTCGGCCCCGCAATCCTCCAGCGTCTCCAGCAGCACCAGGGCCGGGCTGTCGCGCACATCCGCGATGTTGCGCTTGTAGCCGAGGCCGAGCAGCAGCACGCGCCGGCCGCGCAGCCCCCCCAGCAGTTGCTCAAGCCGCGCGGCGACGCGGACGGGCGCCGCGGCATTGGCCGCCATCGCCGCATCGATCACCGGCGTCGCGCCGCCGTGCTGCCGCGCGGCCCAGACGAGATAGGCGGGATCCACCGGGATGCAGTGTCCACCCGGCCCCGGGCCGGGCCAGAAGGGCATGAATCCGAACGGCTTGGTGGCGGCGGCCTCGATCACCGTCCAGGCGTCTAGGCCCATCGCGCCGAGGGCCTGCTTGAACTCGTTGGCCAGCGCGATGTTGACGGCGCGGAAGACGTTCTCCACCAGCTTGGCCGCCTCGGCCGTCTCCATCGCGGCGACGGGGACGGTGCGCGCGACCATCGCGCCGTAGAGCGCGAGCGCGAGGCGCTGCGATCCCGGGTCGGCGCCGGCGACCAGCTTGGGAATATCGGCGGTGCGGAACCGCGCATTGCCCGGGTCCTCCCGCTCCGGCGAATAGGCAAGGAAAGCGTCCGCCCCGACGCACCAACCCCGCGCTTCCAGCAGCGGCGCCAGCAGGCGCCGCGTCGTCCCCGGCCAGGTGGTGGATTCGAGAACCAGCAGC
>JAIYAI010000313.1 GCA_027489135.1 Acetobacteraceae bacterium | reverse complement strand
GCCCGGCCGCGGTGATGGTCATGTGGCGTTTCCTTCCCCTCGTCGTTCCTTGCCGACGGGTGCGTTGGACCCTCGGCTGATTTCCCCGGCCAGGCAAGGCGGGACCCGGTGCAGGGCGCCCGGCCACCGACCGCCACCCCTCGCATAGCTGGCCCCGCGGCTTGTCGGGCTTGCGTCCCTAGCCGCGCTGCTTGTCGCGCTTGCGCTCGCGTCCCTCGCCGCGCTGCTTGTCGCGCTTGCGCTCACGCCCCTCGCCGCGCGCGGGCTGGTCGTCATCCTCCTCCTCGTCGCGGCGGCGTTTGCCCCGGCCCTCGCGCTTCGATCCCTCCGAATCCTTCAGCGCCTTGCGCTGGAACTCCTGCACGGATCCGGCAAGGTCGCGCGCATGGGTCGCGGCGATATGGTCGCCGCGGCCGGTCATCACGATCAGGTCGGTCGTCCGGATCCGGCGTTGCCAGGCCGTCGTCGCCTCCAGCGGCATGACCGGGCTGCCGCCGGTGACGGCGACGAGGACGGGGCAGGCGATCTGCTCCAGGTCGCGGGACGCGTCGAAGGCGGGCAGGTTGCGGAACAGCGCGGCCAGCGTCGCCGCGTCGGTGCCCGCGAGCATGTCGCTCCAGCCCTCCAGCATCTCCTCATCGGCGTCGCGGCCGAGGCGCTCCTGCGCCGCCTCGACGGACCAGGCATCGATGCCCTTCTCCTCGATGCTGCGCGCCCAGCGGGCGGCGGGCTCGGCGTAGTGCTCGGCCGGGGCGGGGCAGGTGCTGCAGAGGGTGAGGGTGCGCACCCGGGTCGGATACTGCGCGGCGAGGCGCATGCCGATCGGCCCGGCGAAGCGCGCGGCGACGACATGGGCGGTCGGCACGCCGATGCCGTCGAGCAGCGCGACGACGTCGCTGACGAAGCGGTCGAGCGACCAGGCCTGGCCGGGGCGCATGCCGATGGAGCGGCCTGCGCCCCGCATGTCGGGGCGGATCACCCGGGCACGCGCGGCCATCCGCGGCACCCAGCCGTACCACGCGTCGCCGGTCTCGCCTTCGGCATGCAGCAGCAGGGTGGCGGGCGGATCCTCCCAGGGCGGCGCGAAGCAGTCCTCACGATAGAAGAGGTCGTCTCCCGCGGAGGTGGTGATTTTGGCCATGGCGGCGAGTATGCCATCGGGCCTGACACGGGGCGAGGGCGGCGCCGGGCCGCGGGCCAGGACCGGGCAATCGGGGGACCTTGGGCCGTCCAGGAAGAGGCAATCGGGGGACCTTGGGCCGTCCAGGACAGGGCAACCGGGGCACCATGGGCCGCCCAGGAACGGGCAATCGCAGGACCATGGGCCTCGGAAGAGGTGCCAGGGGTGGAAGCCGGGGCGAGGCGCGCTATCCTGCCGGTCCGTATCGACCTGCCCAAGTCAGGGCCCCCACCTTCGAGGAGAGCCACAGGCCATGCCCGAGACCGCCTCCATCGCCGGCGCCCCGGACGCCTGCATCGTCGGCTGGGCGCATTCGCCCTTCGGCAAGCTGGAGGAGCCCGACCTCGAGGCGCTGATGACCCGCGTCGCCCGCGCCGCCATCGAGGACGCCGGCATCGAGCCCGGGGAGATCGATGCCGGCTTCATCGGCGTCTTCGGCGAGGGCTTCACCGACCAGGGCTTCCCGGCGTCTCTCGTGCTGCAGTCCGTGCCGGAGCTGCGCTTCAAGCCGATCACCCGCTACGAGAATGCCTGCGCCACCGGCACCGCCGCGGTGCATGGCGCCCTCGATTTCCTCGCCGCGAAGCGCGGCCGCTTCGCCCTGGTGCTGGGCGCGGAGAAGATGACCGCGACCCCGGGGCCGAAGATCGGCGACATCCTGCTCTCCGCCAGCTACCGCAAGACGGAGAAGGACATCCAGGGCGGCTTCGCCGGCGTCTTCGGCCGCATCGCCGACAGCTACTTCCAGCGCCACGGCGACCAGTCCGACGCGCTGGCCGCGATCGCGGCGAAGAACCACGCCAACGGGGTCGACAATCCCTGGGCGCAGATGAGGAAGGACCTCGGCTTCCAGTTCTGCCGGCAGGAGAGCGAGAAGAACCCCTTCGTCGCGCCGCCGCTGAAGCGCACGGACTGCTCCCTGGTCTCGGATGGCGCCGCGGCGCTGGTGATCACCGATGCCGAGACGGCGCGCGCGATGGGCAAGGCGGTGAAGTTCCGCGCCGCGGCGCATGTGCAGGATTTCCTCCCCATCGCGGCGCGCGACATCATCCGCTTCGAGGGCTGCCGCGAGGCCTGGGGCCGGGCGCTCGCCCAGGCCGGCCTGTCCAGCGTGACCGACCTCTCCTTCGTCGAGACGCATGACTGCTTCACCATCGCGGAACTCCTCGAATACGAGGCGATGGGCCTCGCCCCGGAAGGCCAGGGCGCGCGGGCGGTGCTGGAGGGCTGGACGGCGAAGGACGGCAGGCTGCCGGTGAACCGCTCCGGCGGGCTGAAGGCGAAGGGCCACCCCATCGGCGCCACGGGTGTCTCGATGCATGTGCTGACCGCGATGCAGCTCACCGGCACGGCCGGCACGATGCAGCTTCCGCAGGCCGAGATCGGCGGCATCTTCAACATGGGCGGCGCCGCGGTCGCCAACTACGTCTCCATCCTGGAGCGGGTGGGCTGAGGTGAGCCGGCCCGACGCGGGGACGGGGCGCTGACATGGCGCCTGTCCTGGCCATGCTTGTCCTGGGCGCGATCGCCCTGCTCGGGCTCTGGCTCGGTCGCGACTGGCTCAGGCGGGGCCGGGAGGGGCAGGGACGCGGGCGCAACGCCATGGTGCTCGGGGCGCATATCCTGCTCGGCCTGGCGGGGTTCGAGACGCTGATCGTGCTCATGCACGGGCTGGAGGATGGGGCGGCCCGCAACGGCGGGCAGGTGGCGCTCGGGCTGATGGCCCTGGCGCTGGCCCTCGGGCTCGGCGGGCCGTTGCTGGCGAAGGAGCATCCGGGCACGCGCGGCCCGATGCTTGTCGGCCATGCGGGGGTGGGCGTGGCCGGGATTCTCCTGGGGATCGCCTGGGCGGCGGGGCTGTAGGACGGGTCGCCGCGCCGCGCGGGTCGACAGGCTGGAGATGCATAAGGATAGGCGAGCCCGGACAGTGTGGGCAGTGCGCTGGCACACGCCCCGAACGCACTGACCGCCTCACGGCAAGGTGCGCACACCGCACCGTCGCTTGCGCGCATCCTCCCTGGGCCCAGCCGCCAAGAGCCGGGTCACAGGAGGCTTCTCATGACAGACCACAAGACAGCCCCGCGGCGCCTGCCGCGGCGGCCGATGCTGCTTGGCGCGGCGGCGCTCGCCGCCCTCGCCTCTCGCCCCGCCCGCGCCGCCTACCCCGAGCAGGCGGTCCGCTACATCAACCTCTTCCCGCCCGGCGCCGCGACCGACCTGCTCAGCCGCGCCTATTGCCACGCGATGAGCCGCCTGGCGGGGCAGCAATTCGTGGTCGAGAACCGCACCGGCGCCGGCGGCACGGTGGGGCAGGCGGCGATCGCCCAGGCGCCGCCTGATGGCTACACGCTCGGCCTCGGCTCCATCGCCTCGCTCGGCATCGCGCCGACGCTCTATCCCAGCCTGCCCTACGACCCGGCGAAGGACTTCGCCTACATCGCCGGCATCTGGCAGGTGCCGAACCTGCTGTTCTGCAACCCGAGCCTGCCCGCGCGCTCGCTGCCCGAGATGGTGGCGCTGGTGAAGGCGAACCCGGGCAAGTACCTCTACGGTTCCGGCGGCTCGGGGACGAGCCCGCATCTGACGATGGAGTGGCTGAAGCAGATCGCCGGCCTCGACATGACGCATGTGCCCTATCGCGGCGGCGCGCCGATGCTGCTGGACCTGATCGCGGGGCGCGTGCACTTCGCCTTCGACAACCTGGCCAGCCTGCTCGGGCCGATCGCGCAGGGGCAGATCATGCCGCTCGCGGTGACGGGGCGGGAGCGATCGCCGCAACTGCCGGAGGTGCCGACGACCAACAGCACCTATCCGGAGCTCGAGATTACCTCCTGGGGCGGGCTGGTCGGGCCGTCCGGCATCCCGCGCCCGATCATCGACCGGCTGGCGACGCTGACCCATGCGGCGCTGCAGGATGACGGGTTGCTGCGCGTCTTCGCCGAGCAGGGCGCGGCGCCGATGTGGCTGCCGCCGGAGGAGTTCGCGACCTTCCAGCAGCAGCAGCAGCGTGTGCTCGGCGCCCTTGTGCGCAAGGTCGGCGCCAGCGCGAACTGATGCGGGAGCGTCCGCGGTGGACTCACTGGGGACGTGGAACGACGCGACCGATCGGATCGCTGAGGCATGATTCGCGTCCGTGCGCGGATCATGGTCCAGTGTCCGGCCCGCGAGCGGAGCGGATCAGCAGACCACTGAAGACTTGGGCGAGTGGCCCGAGGACGACGTCCGCAGGACTTCGGAATCGGAACACTAGGTCCCGCATGCGGGGCCGGCGTATCGTCGCGGGACATGCCCGACCCCGCGCCGATCATCGTCTTCGACACGGACTGCGTGCTCTGCAGCGGCATGGTGGCCTTCGTCCTGGCGCATGAGGCCGCGCCCAGCCTGCGCTTCGCCGGCGCCTGGTCCGAGCCGGGGCTGGCCATGGCGGCACGGCACGGCTTCTCCCGCGCCGATCTCGACGACACCTTCCTGGTGATCGAGGGCGATCGCGTCCTCGCGCGCTCCGATGCCGGGATCCTGGTGCTGCGGCACCTGCGCGCGCCCTGGCGCTGGCTCGCGCCCGTGCTGCAGCTGGTGCCACGGATGGTGCGTGATGCCGTGTACGGCTTCGTGGCGAAGCGGCGCTATCGCTGGTTCGGGCAGAAGGCGAACTGCACCCTGGTGCCGCCGGCGCAGCGGCATCGGTTCATCGGGGTGGGCGGCGCGTCGCGGGCGTGAGCCCGGGCCGCGCCGGCGCTACGCCGCCGCCGCCGCCGCCCCGCGGGCGCAGAAGCAGGAGACCGTGACGTCGAGATCGGCCCGGGCCGCGGCGAGGTCGAGGCGCTGGCGGATCAGCCGCGCCTCCGCGGTCTCGCCGCGCTGCTCGAGGCAGGAGAGCAGGCCGCGCAGCGCCCAGAGATTGTCCGGATGGATCTGCGCCCGCGGCAGCGTCCCCGCCAGGCCGAGATCCTCGCGATACGCCTGCTCGGCCTCCGCCACGCGCCCCTGTTCCAGCAGCAGCGCGCCGAGCGCGTGCCGGATCGGCTGCATCCAGCCCCAGGGCTCGGCGTAGGGCAGGTCGTCCTCCAGCGCGATGGCGGCACGCAGGCGGGCGAAGGCGGCATCGTATTCGCCGCGGCGATACGCGATCTCGCCGTCCAGCATCGCCTCCGCGATCGCCAGGAGACGCTGGCAGGGCGTGGCCGGCAGCATCAGACGCGAGAGCGGCACCCGCTGCACCGCCGCGCGGAACAGCGCCTGCTCGGCCTCGGCCGACGCCACGTTGCCCATCGCCGCATGCGCGACGCCGCGGGCGTAGTGCATCATGGCGGTGGTGTTGCAGTAGAAGGCCTGGTCGGCGGGCAGCGGCTGTTCGAGGATCTCCTCCCACTTGCCGAAGCGCACCAGCACGTGCTGCCGGATGGACACGAAGCTCTCGAAGAAGTCGGCCATCGGCGGGGATTCGATGCGCAGCATCGCCTCCGGCATCGTCTCGATCAGTTCGTTGGCCGCGGCGATCGCCGGCGCGTACTGGCCGAGGAACATCGCGGCATAGGCGGCGAAGTGGTAGTTGTGGACGCGGTAGCCGGTATAGAAATTCATCGCGCCCTGGCGGTCGTAGTACTTCCGGTCGGCGACGGAGGCCTTCTGGTTCCACAGCACCGCGTCGCGGTAGTGGCCGCACTGGATGTCGATATGGCTGGCCATGTGGATTAGGTGGCCCATGTCGGGCGTCAGTTCGCGCAGCCGGTCGCCGGAGAGCAGCGCCGCCTCGGGATGCGGCGACATCTCCATCAGGTGGATATGCAGGTGCAGCAGGCCGGGATGGCGCGTGGCGCCCGGCACGCTGCGGAAGCCGGCCTCCAGCACCGCCTGCGCCTCGACGGTGCCGGCGCCTTCGGCGGGCAGGCCGGTGCGCTGGTCCCACATCTGCCACGGCGTCCGGTTCAGGATCGCCTCGACGAAGACGCAGCGCAGGTCGAGGTCGCGCGGATGCGCCTTGTGCGCCAGGCGCATCGCGTCGGCGAAGGCGTCGTTCCAGGGATTCTGGTCCTCGATCGGCTCGCGCTGCGGGAAGCGGGCGGGCAGGGCCTGGATCATCGCGCGCTCGGCCGCGGTGACACCCCCGGCCAGCGCCAGCGCCCGCTGCGTCGCGTCATAGGCACGGGCCAGGTTGCTGGCCTTGATGTGCGGGTCCTGCATGCCCCAGGGAAAATTGTAGTTGGGGCCGACCGCATAGGCGACGCCCCAATACGCCATGGCGCAGTCGGGATCGGCCAGCAGCGCCTTCTCGAAGCACGCCGCCGCCTCCTCGTGGTGGTAGCCGAAGCACCAGTTGAGGCCGCGGTCGAACCAGCGCTGCGCATCGGGCGAAGTCGTGGTGATCCGGCGGGTATAGGCGCCCAGGTCGTAGGGATAGTCCACGTCGCCTCCTTGGGCCCGGCCTGCGCGGGGCGCTGCGGCTGGTGGCATGGTCGGTCCCGGTCCGGGTGCGGCGCCGGACGCGCCCCGGGACACATGCGCCGCGGGAGCCTACGGGACCCGCGACGGGCCGTGCAACGCTGGACGCGGCCAGGGACGGGTCTGGCGGACGCTGCGGGCCCGCATCCCGAAGGCTAGAGCGGCACCAGCACCGTCGCCGCCGCCTGCGCCGCGATGCCCTCGCCGCGCCCGGTGAAGCCGAGCCGCTCCGTCGTCGTCGCCTTAACCCCGACCCGCCCGGGCTCCACGCCCAGCAGCGACGCAAGCCGTGCCTGCATCGCATCCCGGTGCGGCCCGATCTTCGGCCGCTCGCACAGGATGGTCACGTCGGCATTCGCCAGGATCCCGCCCCGTGCCGCGATGCGCCCCGCCGCATGCACCAGGAACTGCGCGCTGTCGGCGTCCTTCCATTTCATCTGGGAGGGCGGGAACCAGCGGCCGATATCGCCCTCCGCCAGCGCGCCATAGATCGCGTCGCAGAGCGCATGGATGCCGACATCGGCGTCGGAATGCCCCTCCAGCCCGAACTCGCAGGGCACCTCCACGCCGCAGAGGATCATCTTCCGACCCACCTCGATGCGGTGCACGTCGAAGCCGGTGCCGGTACGGGGGATCATGCGGGCCATCAGGTCAGCCTCCACCCGGTCGAGGTCCTCCGGGACGGTGATCTTCACGTTGCGCTCGGAGCCCGGCACCAGGGCCACGGCCTGGCCGGCGAGTTCCATCAGCTGCGCGTCGTCCGTCGCCTCCACGCCGGCGGGGGCGGCGCGATGCGCGGCCAGCAGGCGATCCAGGTGGAAGGCCTGCGGCGTCTGGGCGCGGAACAGCCCGGCGCGGGGGATGGTGGCGTCGATCCGGCCATCCAGGCCGCGCTTCAGCGTATCGGCGACGGGCTGGGCCGGGATGGCGCCGGGCGTGGTGCGCAGCGCGGCGAGCAGCGCGGCGACGGTGCCGGCTGGGACGACGGGCCGCGCCGCGTCGTGCACCAGCACCAGATCCGGGGCGGGGTCGCGCGCCGCCAGCGCCTCCAGCCCCGCCCGCACGCTGGCCTGGCGGGTGGCGCCGCCGGGAACCGGGGGCAGGGCGGGCAGCCCCGTCAGCAGGCCGGCGACGCGCGCCTCCTCGCCGGCAGCGACGACGGGCTGGATGAGGGTGACATGGCCGCCCTCCAGCAGCGCCTCGGCGGCGTGGCGGATGACGGGGCGGCCGAGTAGCGGCAGGTACTGCTTCGGCTCCGGCGCGCCGAAGCGCGATCCGGTGCCGGCGGCGGTCAGCAGGGCGGCGATCACGGGCATGCGCGGGCGTGTTAGCCCGAAGGCCGGCCCCGGTCACGCCATCGGCCCGGCCGGCGTCGATCTGCCCGACACGAATGCAGCTTTACCGAATTGCGCATTGCGGCGGCGGGGAGACTCCCCTAGTTTGCCCAAATCATGAGCAATACGATCCCCGCCGGGACCCTCGCGCCGATCACGCTGGACGGCGTGACCATCGAGGTCCCGGTCTATGTCGCGCCCATGTCGGGCGTCTCCGACCTGCCCTTCCGCCGCCTCTGCCGCCGCCTCGGCGCCGGCATGGTGGTGAGCGAGATGATCGCCTCCCAGGCCATGGTGCGGGAGAACCGGCAGACCCTGAAGATGGCGGAGGTCGACGGCTTCGGCGCGCCCTCCGCGGTGCAGTTGGCCGGCTGCGACCCCCAGGTGATGGCGGAGGCCGCGAAGCTCGCGGTCGATCGTGGCGCGGCGGTGGTGGACATCAATTTCGGCTGCCCCGTGCGCAAGGTGGCGGTCGGCCAGCAGGCCGGCAGCGCGCTGATGCGCGACGAAGTCGCAGCGGCACGCATCCTGGAGGCGACGGCGCGGGCGGTCTCCGTGCCCGTCACGCTGAAGATGCGCATGGGCTGGGACCACCAGTCGCTGAACGCGCCGCGCCTTGCGAAGATCGCGGAGGAATGCGGCATCCGGCTGGTCACGGTGCATGGCCGCACGCGGCAGATGTTCTACACCGGTAGCGCCGACTGGGCCTTCGTCCGTCGGGTCAAGGACGCCGTCGCCATCCCCGTGCTGGTGAACGGCGACATCCTGACCCACCGCCACGCCGCGGAGGCGCTGGCGCTCTCCGGCGCCGACGGGGTGATGATCGGCCGTGGCTGCTACGGCCGGCCCTGGTTCCCGGCCCAGGTCGCGCAATACCTGCTGACCGGCGCGGAGCCCGCGGAGCCCAGCCTGCAGACCCAGCTGGACGTGCTGCTGGAGCACTACCGCGACATGCTGCACCACCACGGCACGAACACCGGCGTCCGCCTCGCCCGCAAGCATATCGCCTGGTATTCGAAGGGCCTGCCCGGCTCGGCCGAGTTCCGCGCCGAGGTGAACCGCCGCGACACGCCGGATCGGGTGGAGGCGCTGATCCACGAATTCTACCAGCCCCTGCTGGACCAGGGGCTGGAGGCGGTGCGCGCCGCCTTCCACGCCAAGGGAATCGCCAAAGGGGAAGGCGAGTCCGAGGAGCGGCTGGCGGCATGAGCGGCGTTCTCATCCCGCCGCGCAGCCGCGGCGCCCGCAAGGCCGAGCCGCCGCGCGACCCCATGGCGGTGCACGGGCCGCTGCCCGACAACGCTGCCATCCTCTCCGCCCTGCCCATGGCGGCGGTGCTGCTCGATACCGAGAACCGCTTCCGCTACGCCAACAACGCGGCCGAGCTGTTCTTCCAGCTCTCCGCCGCCTCGCTCTCCGGGCTGCGGCTGACCGACCTGCTGCCCGCGGATTCCCGCCTGATCGGCCTGATCGACCAGGTCCGGGCGCAGGACGCGCAGGTGGTGGACCACGACCTCACCCTGGAAAGCCCGCGCCTGCACAAGCGCGGCGTCACCGCCCATGCCGCACCGCTGCCGGACGACCCGGGCAGCGTCATCCTGACCCTGCAGGACGGGTCGAAAGCGCAGATGCTGGACCGCCAGCTCAGCTCGCTCGGCGCGGCGCGCGGGGCCTCGGCGATGGCGGCGATGCTGGCGCATGAGGTCAAGAACCCGCTGTCGGGCATCCGCGGCGCGGCCCAGCTGCTGGAAGCCGGGGTGTCGGAGGCCGACCGGGAACTCTGCCAGCTCATCCAGGACGAGGCGGACCGCATCCGCAACCTCGTCGACCGGATGGACATGTTCTCCGACCGTCCGGTCGAGCTCGGCCCCGTCAACATCCACCAGGCGCTGGATCATGTGCGCCGCGTGGCACAGACCGGCTTCGCCGCGCATCTGAGGATCGTCGAGGACTACGACCCCTCCCTGCCGCCGGTCTGGGGCAATCGCGACATTCTGGTCCAGATCTTGCTCAACCTCGTCAAGAACGCGGCCGAGGCCGTTGATCCGACCGGGGGGGAAATCGTCCTGACCACCGCCTATCATCACGGCGTCCGCATCGCGGTGCCCGGGTCGCGCGAGCGCGTCCACCTGCCGCTGCAGGTCGTCGTCCGCGACAACGGCCCCGGCATCGCCGAACAGGTGCGCGCCACGCTCTTCGAGCCCTTCGTGACCACCAAGCGCGGCGGGCAGGGGCTTGGCCTCGCGCTGGTGGCGAAGCTGGTCGCCGATATCGGCGGGCTGATCGAATGCGACAGCCGGCCCGGCCGCACCGCCTTCCGCATTTCGCTGGCCATGCCGCCGCCCGGCGCGGGCCCGGCCCCGGACCGGCGCGCCTGGCGCGCCTCGTGACCATCCAGACGCACAGAAAAACAAGAAAGGGGACGGCATGAGCGACGCCCGCACCATCCTCGTCGCCGACGACGACCGCGCCATCCGCACCGTGCTGAGCCAGGCGCTCGGCCGCTCCGGCTACCAGGTGCGCGCCACCTCCTCGGCCAGCACGCTCTGGCGCTGGGTCGAGGACGGGGAGGGCGACCTCGTCATCACCGACGTCGTCATGCCCGACGAGAACGGGCTCGACCTGCTGCCGCGCATCAAGCGCGTGCGCCCGGATCTCCGCGTCGTGGTGATGAGCGCGCAGAGCACCTTCACCACGGCGGTGAAGGCGGCGCAGCGCGGTGCCTTCGAATACCTGCCGAAACCCTTCGACCTGAAGGAGCTCCTGGCGGTGGTGGAGCGGGCGCTCGCAGCACCCGCGCCGGCCCACGTCGCCGAGGAGGGGGAGGAGGGCCAGCCCGAGGAGAAGCTGCCCCTCGTCGGCCGCTCCGCCGCGATGCAGGAGATCTACCGCACCGTCGCGCGGCTCACGACCACCGACCTGACGGTGATGATCACCGGCGAGTCCGGCACCGGCAAGGAACTGGTCGCGCGCGCGCTGCACGACTATGGCCGCCGCCGCGCCGGGCCCTTCGTCGCCATCAACATGGCCGCCATTCCGCGCGAACTGATCGAGAGCGAGCTCTTCGGGCATGAGCGCGGCGCCTTCACCGGCGCGCTGAACCGCGGCGTCGGGCGCTTCGAGCAGGCCGCCGGCGGCACCCTGTTCCTCGACGAGATCGGCGACATGCCACCCGAGGCGCAGACCCGCCTGCTGCGCGTGCTGCAGGAGGGGGAGTTCACCACCGTCGGCGGCCGGCAGCCGATCAAGGCGAATGTCCGTATCGTCGCCGCGACCCACCGCGACCTGCGCCAGTCGATCCGCCAGGGGCTGTTCCGCGAGGACCTCTTCTACCGCCTGAATGTCGTGCCGATCCGGCTGCCCCCGTTGCGGGAACGGCTGGAGGACATCCCGCTGCTGGCGCGCCACTTCCTCGACCGCGCCAAGGCGTCGGGCCTGCCCTCGAAGCAGCTCAGCCCGGAGGCGGTCGAGCGCCTCAAGCAGCATGGCTGGCCCGGCAATGCGCGCGAGCTCGAGAACCTGATGCGGCGCCTCGCCGCGCTCTACCCGCAGGAGACCATCGGCGCCGATGCCGTGACCGCCGAACTGGCCGAGGCCGAGCCGCCAGCGGACGGGCAGGGCGGTCTGCGCGGGCCGGAGACGCTGGAACAATCCGTCGAGCGGCACCTCCGCGCCTTCGTCGCCGCGCACAAGGACGGGCTGCCGGTGCGCGACCTCTATGACCGCGTGCTGGCGGAGGTGGAGCGGCCGCTGCTGCGCCTGGTGCTGGCGGCGACGCGGGGCAACCAGATCAAGGCCGCGGCCATGCTGGGCCTGAACCGCAACACGCTGCGCAAGAAGATCCGCGAGCTGGACCTGCCGGTGGTACGGGGGCTCGGCTGACCCACCCGCCTCCGCAAGCGGGGGAGGGCCGGGGTGGGAGTGGCCTGAAGGGTGTGGCACGGCGGGTGCCACCCACGGCGTCATGCCGCACCCTGCCCCTGTCTCCACGCCACCCCCACCCATCCCTTACCCGCAGGCGGGCGGAGCTTTCTGCCGCCCCGCCATCACGTGATGCATCGCTGCCGAATGGGGTGTGGCTTCACGGCCACAGCCTGCGCTACGCTCCCCCCGTGCGCATGACCCGAATCGACTGACATGCAGGCCCCGGCCCCCCCCGAGGCGCGCCCGGCGGAGCCCCCGGCGGACTTCACCGCGCCGCCTGCCGACATGCCCGTGGCCGAGGGCTGGCCTCGCCGCGCCGCCGCCGGCCCCCCGGCGGGCCAGGAACGCCGCGCCCGGTCCCGTCGCATCGGCGACCTGCTGCTCGGCCGCGGCATGACGCTGGCGCTGGCGGTCGGCGCGCTGCTGCTCGGCATCCTGACCTTCACCGCGCTTTCCGGTGCCTCGCCCTTCGGCCCGACCCGGCCCGGCGTCGATCTCGGGCTGATGCTGGTCAGCCTGCTGGTGATCGTGCTGCTCGGCGCGTCGCTGGCCGGCCGTCTGGTCAGGGTCTGGGCGGAGCGGCGCCGTGGCTCGGCCGGGTCGCGGCTGCATGTGCGCCTGGTGCTGCTGTTCGGCGTCGTTGCCGTGGTGCCCTCGATCCTGGTGGCCGCCTTCGCCGCGGCCTTCTTCAACCTCGGCATCCAGGCCTGGTTCGGCGACCGCGTGCGCAACGCGCTGGAAGCGAGCCGCCAGGTCGCCCACGCCTACCTGGAGGAGCACCGCAACAACATCCGCGGCGACGCGTTGGCCATGGCCAACGACCTCAACCGCGCGGGGTCGATGCTGCTGACCGACCAGGGCCGCAGCTTCGCCCAGGTGCTGGCGACGCATACCCTGCTGCGCGGCCTGACCGAGGCGGTGGTCTTCGACCCGACGCTGAAGACCGTCCTCGCGCAGTTCGGCGCCACCTCCAGCTTCGACCTCGACCCGCCGCCGCAATGGGCGATCGACCTCGCCCAGCAGGGGGAGGTCGCGGTGCTGCCGGACGAGCAGGAGGGGCGGGTGCGGGCCGTCGTCGCGCTCGACAGCAGGCCGCTGCTGATGCTGCTGATCGGCCGGCCCGTCGACCCGGAGGTGGTGAACAACCAGCAGCGCGCCGAGCGCGAGGTGGCGGAATACGAGCAGCTCGACCGCAACCGCTACGGGCTGCAGGTCACCTTCGTGATGATCTTCGCCGTCGCTGCGCTGCTGGTCCTGATGGCCGCGGTGCTGATCGGCCTCGTCATCGCCAACCAGCTTGCCCGCCCCATCGGGCGCCTGATCGTGGCCGCGGAACGCGTGCGCGGCGGCGATCTCGCGACGCGGGTGGAGGAAGGGGCGGCGG
>JAIYAI010000308.1 GCA_027489135.1 Acetobacteraceae bacterium | reverse complement strand
GCACCTGCAGGAAGACGTCGCGCATCGTCGCCGCGATGAAGGGCAGGATCATGATCGCCAGCACGATCGCGGCGGTGAAGAGCGAGGTGCCGGCAAAGCTGTTGGACGCCAGCAGGAAGCCGATCACAGGGATCGCGCCCAGTGTGTCCCCGATCGCGAGCTGTATGTACTGCTGCACGACGGGCACCAGCACGAAAAGGCCCCACATGCCGTAGATGATCGAGGGCACCGCGGCCAGCAGCTCGATGGCGATGCCGACGGGCTGGCGCAGCCAGGGCGGCGCCAGCTCCGTCAGGAAGAAGGCGACGCCGAAGGCGAGCGGCACCGCGAAGATGATGGCCAGGATCGAGCTGATCACCGTGCCGAAGACCGGCACCAGGGCGCCGTAGTCCTCGCGCCCCTCGACCGGCTGCCAGGTCGTGCTCCAGAGGAACTCGAGGCCGAATTCCCGGAAGGCCGGCAGGCCGCCGATGAAGAGCTCCAGGATGATCGCGCCGAGCAGCAGCAGCACGAAGATGCCGGCGCCGCGGCAGAGCCATTCGAAGATGGGGTCGCCCAGGCCGCCGGAACGCCGGCGCGCGGGGGGTGGCAGGACCGTGCCCGCGGCGGCGTCCGACATGACGTCAGGCGGTCCAGATGGTCTGGCCGGTCGGCGCCTTCACCACCGCCCAGGCCCGCCGGATGGCGTCCTGCGTGCCGGCCGGGAGCGGGATGTACTCGAGCCGCCGCGCGGCGTCGGCCCCGTTCTTGAACGCCCAGTCGAAGAACTTCATCGTGTTGCGGCTCGCCTCGACCTTGTCGGCCGCCGGGTTGGTCGGCAGCAGGATGAAGGTGGGGGAGACGATCGGCCAGACATTGGCGCCGTCGAGGTCGATCAGGTCGGCCGCGAAGTTGGGCACGCCCCAGTTCGCGCCATCCGCCGCGGCCAGGAAGCTCGGCATCTCCGGCTTCACGAAGCTACCCGCCTTGTTGCGGAGCTGCGTCGTGATCAGCCGGTTCACCGTGGCATAGGCGTTCTCGGTGTAGCCGATGGCGCCCGGGGTGTTGCGCACCGTGTTGGAGACGCCCTCGTTGCCGCGCGCGCCCTGGCCGACCGGCCACTGCACGGAGGTCGCGGCGCCCGGCCCGGCCTTCCAGGTCTCCGACACGCGGGAGAGGTAGGTGGTGAAGACGAAGGTCGTGCCGGAGGCATCGGCGCGATAGACCGGCGCGACCGGCAGGTTCGGCAAGCGCAGCCCGTCATTCACCGCGGCGATGCGGGGATCGTTCCAGCGGGTGATCTTCCCCAGGAACAGGTCCGCCAGGATGTCCTGCGTCAGCTTCAGCGCGTTGTCGGCGACGCCGGGCAGGTTCACGATCTGCACGACCGAGCCCATCACCGTCGGGAACTGCAGCAGCTTGCGTTCCTCGAGCTGCGCGGCCGAGAGCGGCGCGTCGGAGGCGCCGAAATCGACGGTGCGGTTGGTGATCTGGTTGATGCCGCCGCCGGATCCGATGGACTGGTAGTTGAGCTGGATGCCGAGCGGCTCCTTCGCCTGCTGGCCCCAGCGCTCATAGACCGGGCGGGGGAAGGTGGCGCCGGCGCCGGTGATGGCGGCGGCCTGGGCGAGGCCAGTGCGCGGGACCAGCGGCAGGGCGGCCGCGCCGGCCAGGAAGAGACGACGGTTCACGCGTGACACTCCGATCGATGCTCGTCGGTCGACTCCGGGAAGCGCCCCGGATCTCATGCGGCGCGGTTTACGGGGAGTGAAAGACTCCCGTGTTGCAGTTTCGTGAAGCTTCGATGACAGACGCCGGGTCATTCCGGGGACAACCGGTCCGGTGATCGGGCCGGAGCGTCCCAGGAAGCGTCACGCGTACCAGGATGGTTTCCGCTTGCCCCGGAAGGCGGCCAGCCCCTCCTTGCCCTCGGCCGAGGCGCGCTGGGTCCAGCCTTCATGGGCCAGTTGCTGCATCGCGTAGGGCGTCACGGCGAGGCCGTTGGTGCCGATCATGCTGGCCTTGGTCGCCGCGGCGGCGGTGGGGGAGGCGAGCATGATCTCGTCCAGGATGGCGGCGAGCCGGGCTTCCATGGCGTCGGCGGCGACGACCTCGTGCACCAAGCCGATGCGCAGCGCCTCGGCGGCATCGAACCGCTCCCCGGTCACGGCGTAGCGGCGCGCCTGCCGGAACCCCATGGCCTGGACCATCTGCGCCGAGATGGGCGTGGGGGAGACGCCGACCCGCACCTCCGTCAGCCCGAAGCTGGCCGCCGGTGTGGCCAGCGCGACGTCGACGCAGCAGACGATGCCGCAACCCCCGCCGAAGGCCGCGCCCTGCACCACGGCGAGGGTGGGCCGGGGGAACTCGTTCAGCATCTGCATGGCCCGGGTGGTCAGCAGGGAGGCCTCGAAGGCCGGGCCGGGCGGGTATTCCGCGACCTCGGCCAGCCAGTTGATATCGGCGCCGGCGGCGAAATGCTTCCCCGCGCCACGGATGACGACGGCGCGGATGGCGGGGGCGGCGGCCAGGCGCTCCATCCCGTCCACCAGGCCCTGCAGCAGGGCGGCGTTGTAGGCGTTGCCGACCTGCGGGCGGTTCAGGGTGACGGTGGCGATGCCGCGGGCATCGACGGAAAGCAGGACCGGGGGCGCATCCGACATGGCAGGGTCGTCCGTGATTGTTCGTTGACAGCCGTGGCTGGCGGGCGAAGGCTTGGACCCACGGCCCGGCAAGGTCCAGGGAGATCCAGCATGTTCGCGACCCGCCCCACCCTATACGGCACCCGCCACGCGGTTTCCGCGGGCCACTACCTGGCCGCCGCCGCCGGCTTCTCGGTGCTGGAGGCGGGCGGCAACGCCATCGATGCGGGCTGCGCCATGGGCATCGCGCTCGGCGTCACCCTGCCGGATTTCGTGAACGTCGCCGGCGTCGCGCCGATCCTGATCCGCAAGGCGGACGGGACGGTGGAGACCATCGCCGGCCTCGGGCACTGGCCGAAGTCGATCCCCGCCGACCTCTTCATGCGCGAGCACGGCGCCAAGATCCCGAACGGCGTGCTGCGCACCGTGGTGCCCGCGGCGCCGGATGCCTGGATCACCGCGCTGGAGCGGCACGGCACGATGTCCTTCGGCGAGGTCGCCGGCGCTGCCATCCGCTACGCCGCGGACGGCTTCGCGGTCTACGAGATCCTGCGCGACAACATCCGCGACCATGAGGCCGAGTATCGCAGCTATGCCGGCAGCGCGCCGATCTTCCTGCCCGGCGGCAAGCGGCCCGAGATCGGCGACAAATTCGTCCAGACCGATCTCGCGAAGACCCTGCAGTACATGGTGGATGAGGAGAAGAAGGCCGCCGGCAAGGGGCGCCTCGCCGGCCTCGCCGCCGCGCATGCCGCCTTCTACCGTGGCGACATCGCCCGCGAGATCGCCGCCTTCATGAAGGCCGAGGGCGGGTATCTCACCATGGAGGACATGGCCGGGTACCGCAGCAAGCTGGAGCCCGCGGTGCGGCGGATGTGGCGCGGGCACGAGGTGCTGACCTGCGGCCCCTGGTGCCAGGGACCCGCGCTGATCGAGGCGCTGCTGCTGTTCGAGAAGGGCGGCTTCGCGGCGATGAAGCACAATTCGCCCGAATACATCCACCTCTTCACCGAATGCGTGAAGGCGGCGATGGCGGACCGGGAATACCATTTCGGCGACCCCGACTTCATCGACGTGCCGCTGGACCGGCTGCTGTCGGACGCGCATCTCGATGCCCGCCTGCGCGAGATCAGCGCGGACCGCGCGCATCCGGGCATGCCGGAGCCGATCCTCGGCCCCGCCCCGAAGCTGCCGGGGGAGGCCGACCGCGCCATGCCGATGGTGGAGGCGGATACCTCCTACTGCTGCGCCGTCGATCGCTGGGGCAATGCCTTCAGCGCCACGCCGTCCGACGGATCCTTCAACTCGGGCGTCGTGCCAGGCCTCGGCATCATTCCCTCGCCGCGCGGCAGCCAGAGCCGCCCCGATCCGCGCCATCCCTGCGGCGTCGCCCCGGGCAAGCGGCCGCGGCTGACGCCGAACCCGGCCATGGTGGTGACCAAGGATGGCGGGGTGATGCCCTTCGGCACGCCGGGCGGCGACGTGCAGATCCAGGCCATGCTGCAGGTGATGATCAACACCCTGCATTTCGGCATGGAGGTGCAGGAGGCGATCGAGGCGCCGCGCGTCGCCAGCTATTCCTTCCCGTCGAGCTTCGCGCCCTTCGACTATTTCCCCGGCCGTCTGGCCGTGGAGGGACGCATTCCGCAGGCCACGCGCGACGCCCTGGCGGCGAAGGGCCACGATGTGAAGGACTGGCCGGACAAGACCTGGCTCGCCGGCACGGTGGAGGTGGTGCTGTCCGATCCGAAGCGGGGCATGCTGGCCGCCGGCGCCGATCCGCGGCGCCCGGCCTATGCGATCGCGACCTGACGCGGCGGATCAGTCGAGGAGAAGGGCCATCCCCGGATCGCCCTTCGCCATCGCGCGCTGGTAGGCCGGTCGCGCCCCGACCCGCTGCAGATAGGCGCGGATGGCGGGATAGGGAGCGAGGTCGACCGGGAAGAAGCTCCGCATCGTCGTCAGGGTGAAGACCATCATGATGTCGGCGGCGCTGAAGGCCTCGCCCGCCAGCCAGGTCGCGCCATCGGAGAGCCGCGCCTCGACCAGCCCCAGCGCCCGCTCCAGACGCCCGCGCATCGCGGCCTGCACCGGGTTGTCCGCGGCCAGGTTCAGCCGCGCCAGGATCATCATCCGCCCCATCGCCGGCTGCAGCGTGCCGTTGGCGAAGTGGAGCCAGTAGAGATAGTCCGGATAGGCTGGATCCTCCGGCTTCAGGGCGAGCCGCCCGCCACCATGACGGGCGATGATGTACTCCATGATCGCGCCGGATTCGGCCAGCTTGACCGGCCCGTCCTCGATCACCGGCGCGGCGCCGAGGGGATGCAGCGCCTTCAGCGCAGGCGGGGAGAGCAGGGTCTGCCGGTCGCGCTCATAGGTCTTCAGGTCGTAGGGAACGCCCAACTCCTCGCAGAGCCAGACGATCCGCTCGGACTGCGAGCGGCCGAGGTGATGGACGGTCAGCATGCGAGGCCTCCTTCTCGGCGCCAGGTGTGGCGCGGTGCGTAGCCCAGCACGCGGCGGGCCTTGGCGATGGACAGCAGCGTCTCGTGCGGGCCGGTACCCGGCGTCAGCGGCACGCCGGGGAACTGCGCCGCCAGCAGCGCCGCGTTCGGCGCCTCCATGATCGTGTCGGCGGCGGCGATGGTGAAGGCGTCGCAGCCCGGCACGTCTGCTTCCAGCGAGAGGCGGCAGGCCTGCGCCACGTCCCGCGCATCGACCCAGGACCAGAGGTTCCAGCGCCGGAGCGCCGCATCCGCCTGGTAGCCCGGGATCAGCGCGTAGTCCGCCTCCTCCAGGATGTTGGAGATGCGGAGCGCGACGAAGCGCGTGCCCGGGTTCCAGCGGTGCATCTCCTCCGCCATGCGCTCGCAGAGCGTCTTGGCAAGCGCATAGGTGCTCTCGGGCAGCAGCGGGTGATCCTCGGTCACCGGGGCGACGCGGGGCGGGTTGCGCGTCAGCGGCAGCCCGTAGGTCGTCTCGCTGGAGGCCCAGACCACGCGCTTCAGGCCGAACTGCGTCGCCGCTGTGAAGAGGTTGAAGGTGGTCATCAGGTTGTTCTGGAAGGTCACCGCATCGGTGGCGAGGCCGGCGGCCGGGATCCCGGCGAGGTGCATGACGGCCTCCGCCTCGCCGATCGGGTCGCGGCGCCGGTCCAGCGTGCCCGCGGCGCGGCGCAGGCACTCCATCGCCTGGCCGAGGTCGTTGAGGTCGGCCAGCATGAAGTGGCAGAGCGGCTCGGCCGGCGGGGTGCGGTCGACATTCATCACGCGATAGCCATGGGCGAGCAGGTCGCGGATCACCGCGCTGCCCGCCTTGCCGCTGCCCCCCGTGACGACGACGCTCATGCCGCCCGGCATGGCTAGAGCCCCTGCAGGAAGGCGACCACGGCCGCGTTGAAGTCCCTCGGGTTCTCGTAGGGCAGGCCGTGCGTGGCGTTCGGGATCTCCACCACCTTCGACCCGGCCATGGCGCCCGACAGCGCGCGGACATTGGCGACGAAATTGGGCTGGGTGTTCGCGCCGTAGAGGAAGAGGGTCGGCGTGCGGATGTCGGATGCGGCGGCGCGGGAATAGGGGCGGCGCTGCTCGTTCCTCTGGCCGATCATGGTGCGCGCATTGGCGCGGCTGATCGCCTTGCGCTCCTCCGGCCGCCGGTCCCAGGCGCCGGGGCCGCCGGTGTGCTCGGCGACGACCTTGAGGCCGCCCTCCTCGTCGCCGGCGGCCACGAGGTCCGCGGCGCGGCCGAAGGCGCCGGCCTGCACCGCCGCACCGGGCTTGCCGCCAAGGGTCTCGTCCAACTCGCCGCCCGGCTCGGCCAGGATCAGCGCGCGCAGCAGGGCCGGGTGCCGCTCCGCCACGCGGAAGGCGATGTGGCCGCCGCGCGAATGGCCGAGCAGCGCGACGGGGCCCTTGCCCAGGCCGCCGATGAAGGCGGCGACGTCGGCGACATGGGTGTCGATGCGGAAATCCCCGCCCTCGGCCGGGAAGCTGCCGGGCCAGCAGTGGCGCATGGACAGGGCCATCACATGGAAGCCGGCGGCGGCGAGCGGCGCCATCTGCGCGGCGAAGCTGCGCTGGTCGCCCAGCGTGCCGTGCACCAGCAGCAGCGGCGTGCCGCCAGCGCCGGCCTCCGCGAAGTGGATCTCGGTTCCGTTGACCTGAAGGCTCGGCATGATGGTTCCCCCCGTCGGGCAATGCGGCGGCATCCTGCGCCCGCGGCGCGGCGTCGCCAAGCTTGGCGAAACGGCCGTCCGCCCTCATCTGCGTCGGCGCAACGACAGGGACAGCCCGATGCGCCGCCGCCACCTGCTCGCCCTCCCCGGGACCCTGGCGCCCGTCGCGGCTGCCGCCCAGACCGTCCCGGAGGTTGACCTGCTGCTCGTCCTCGCCGTCGACGCCTCCGGCTCGATCGACGCCGACGAGTTCCGGCTGCAGCGGGAGGGCTATGCCGAGGCGCTCTCCCACCCCGCCGTGCTGGCCGCGGTGAGCGGCAAGCGGCTCGGCGCGATCGGGGTGGCGATGGTCGAATGGGGCTCGCCCGGCGGGGCCGCCACGGTGGTGGACTGGATGCGCGTTGCCGATACCCGCTCCGCCCATGCCCTGGCGGAGGCGGTGCTGGCCGCGCCGCGCAGCCGGCAGTCCTGGAACGCCATCGGCGACGCGCTGGACCACTGTGCGCGCATCATCCAGGCCGCGCCCTTCCGCGCGGCGGAGAAGGTCATCGACCTGTCCGGCGACGGCCCCGACCTCCGCAGCCTGCGCTCGGCGACGGAGGCGCGCGACGATGCGGTGGCTGCCGGCATCTCGATCAATGCGCTGGCCGTCGCGGCGGCGGGCCAGGTGACGCGCTATGGCGAGCCGTTGGCGGAAACCTATCGGCGCGAGGTGATCGGCGGCGTCGGCGCCTTCGTCGTCACCGCCGAGGACCGGCGGGACATCGCCCGGGCGCTGCGGGCCAAGCTGATCCGCGAGATCGCCTGAGGGGGAGACGCGGCGCGGTTGCCTGGCAACGGGGCAAGGTCAGACCGGGCTTCGCGGCGCGCAGGCCGACCGCACTGCCGGGATACCACCGGCCGCAGGTGATCGTGCTGCGGCAGTCGCGGATGGTGGCGATCTTCTGCCTGCCGCTGGCAGTCTGGCACTGGCAGTGGCCGACGCCGGAGCAATGGGCGTGGTTCGCCTTCTCGGGCGTGCTGGGCTCGGCCGGGCACTATTGCCTGACGCGGGCCTTCGTGCTGGCGGACCTGTCGGTGACGCAGCTGATCAAGTTCCTGGAACTGATCTGGGCTGTGCTGATGGGGCTGGTGATCTGGGGGGAAACGCCCGGGGTGACGACGCTGGTGGGGGGCGCGGTGATCTTCGCGGCGACGAGCCGGATCGCGCGGCGGGAGGTGCGGGGGAGGGGTAGGGGTTCGTGTAGTGGTGCGAGGCGCTGCCTCGCGCTCCGCCAGGGGGCTCCTCGCCCCCTGGACCCCTCGCCAGGATGCTGGGCACCCTGGACCTCCGTTTGTGTTCTGCACCAATATACTACGATGAAGGCGCGCCTATGGATCAGGCGCGACTGGAGCCACACATGACGCTCAAGGTATTGAGACATGAAATTTTCCGGTTTTTGGGAACTTCTACGCCAGAAGTAATATGCATTATCGGTAAGTGGGGCGTAGGAAAGACATACGCTTGGGATGCAGTTAGAAAGGAGGCGCTCGGGAAGAAAGATGGCATCGCTCTAAAGAGATATTCTTACGTCTCTTTGTTTGGCAGGGATTCGCTGGATGATGTCCGCGCATCTATTGTAGAGAATACAGTAGATAGCCAGGAATATAATGCAAAGCCAAGCTGGGCAAACATTTCAAAGTATAATTCTGATACTCTCCGGGATATTGCTCAGAACACAGGTGCACGCCTGCAAAAGTCGATTATCGGTAGAATTGCAGGGATATTCCCTGTAAGTGCGCCGTATTCTGCATCCATAGCTAGATTGTTATATCTGAACTTGACTGCACAGATTATCTGTCTCGACGACCTCGAGAGGGCTGGGAGTAAGCTGAGCTTACGAGAGATATTGGGCCTCGCCTCCAGCTTAAAGAACGATAAGGGCTGTAAAGTAGTAATCATTCTGAATCAAGATGCGCTAGATGGAAATGGTGCTGAAGAATTCCGTCTCCAGCTCGAAAAAGTGGCTGACTCTATAATCGGATTCGACCCAACTTCTGAAGAATGTGCTGCAATAGGATCTGGATTAGAAACGACCATTGCTAAATGGGTCCGGGAGAACTCGGTTAATCTAAACATTAGGAACATTCGTACAATTCAAAAGGGCGCTAAATATTTGCATAAGAATTTCAAAAATACTTCAAAAAACAGATGAAAGAGTCATGAAATCTGCTGTTCATACTGCGGTTCTTGCGGTTTATGCGAAGTTCCAGGTTTCGGAGGCTCCTTCCTTGGCCTTCGTAAAGGAATTTCGCTCTATGACATATTTCCTACAAAAGATAGAATTCGAGAAGATGAACAAAGAATACCCGAATCAACGGCACGCAGAATTGCTCGTTTCCTATGAATTTACTTACGCAGATGCTTTAGATATAGTGATTATTGATTGCATAGAAAAAAATCTCTTGGATGAGGAAGCAATTTTGAAGGCATCTCTTGATGTTGCTCAGATTTTAAAGAAATCGGATATATCTGAGTCTCTTCAAAAAGCTTGGTCTTTGTACCATGATTCGTTTCGTGATAATGCCGATGAGGTCTGCACGGCAATCCAATCAGCGCTTGAGAATGGCCTTCAATATTTAGAGCCAATAGAATTTGGACAATCCATAAGCCTCTTGCTGGACCTTGGTGCGGTGGAGATGGGAAGGAAATTGCTCCGTGAATATGTCGATTTGAACTCGGAAAATCTCAAGGGCGTGAGTAGAACTCACGTTAGTATGGGGGTAAAGTATCATTCTGAAGTATTTGATGCCTTTCACGCGATATCCGAGGGCGGATCTGTCCCTCCGAAGATCGAGGACTCGCTTGAGCGTCTTTATAAGGGCGAGTGGCATCCTCAAGATGTAGAAGCTTGCGAAGCGCTCTCTGAAGACGATTTCTATAGGCTCTTCAAAGAAGCAGGTTCAGATAAGCATGCTGTAATTGTCGGTGGCGCCCTGAGTATGATGACGGTTTCCAACCCTCCAAGCGGTTTGAGCGGCATGGCGGAAAAAGCGAAAGCTGCTTTATGGAAAATATCTTCGGAAAACTTAATTAATAAAAGACGCATCGAGGGAAGAATTGGTCCTGCGCCAGAAGCTTAGTAGGGCGCATTAATATTAAACGTAAATCGGTAAACCCTCCACAAATACTAGGCTGTCAGAGTTCGGCGCTGCTCTGTCCCGGACTCATAACCGCTTCCCGCCCCCTCTCCGTCGCCTCCACCAACAGATCGCCCTCCCGCCGCACACACGCCACCAGCCCCCGGTCCACCGCATCCTCCCACACCGTCAGCCTGGGGCAGGAAGTGCGCCACGCCTCGATCACCTCCCCATACGGCCTGGGCTGCTTCGCCACCCAGGCCACCAGGTCCAGGATCAGCGGTTCGGTGATCGACGGGTTCATCAGGCCCTCCTCGCGCTGCGCTCATCCTGACGCCTCGAAGCCGTGGCGGTGAACCCAATTCTACGCACCGATACCGAAACGAATTCCCTTGCCCCACCCCATTTGTTTCTCATATGTTCCATCCCCTGCGCCCCCGACCCCCACCCCTCCCACGCCAGACGCTCCCGCCGGAGATCCTCCCGCCCGACTTCGTCGAGCGGCACAACCTGATCGAGCGCCTGATCCTCGCCCCCCTGCGCCACCGCGTTCCGCCCCGCGCCTGGGCGCCGCTCTCGGATGAGGAGTGGGAGGAGGTCGCCCCCTATCTCTGGACGCTGCATTGCGGCCTGCAGGGGCCAGGGGCCCGGCGGGGCGGCCGGCCGATGGAGAAGCATGAAGTCTGCGCCAGGCTCGACGCCATCTTCCGCGTCGTG
>JAIYAI010000190.1 GCA_027489135.1 Acetobacteraceae bacterium | reverse complement strand
GCTACTGGTTCTGGGACCCGGTCGAGAACGCCTCCCTCCTGCCCTGGCTCGCGCTCTGCGCGCTGCTGCACTCCGCCATCGTCGTGGAGAAGCGGGAGGCGCTGAAGACCTGGACGATCTTCCTGGCACTGCTGGCCTTCGGGATGTCGCTGCTCGGCACCTTCCTGGTGCGCTCGGGCGTTCTGAACAGCGTGCATGCCTTTGCGAACGACCCGGCGCGCGGCACGGTCATCTTGGTGCTGCTGATGATCTACGTGGGCGGCGCCTTCGCGCTGTTCGCCTGGCGCGCCGCGGCGCTGCAGCCCACCGGCATCTTCGCTCCCGTCTCGCGCGAGGGCGCGCTGGTGCTGAACAACCTGCTGCTCTGCTCGATCACCGCGGTGGTGCTGGTCGGCACCCTATATCCGATGTTCGCGGACTACCTGCTGGAGCAGAAGATTTCCGTCGGCCCGCCCTTCTTCAACACGGCGCTGCTGCCGCTGACGGTGCCGCTGGTCGCCGCCATGGGCCTCGGCCCGATGATGCCGTGGAAGCGCGCGCGCCTCGTGCCGGTGATGATGCGGCTGTGGTGGGCGGCGCTGGGCGGCCTCGCCGCGCTGCTGCTCTGCCTGGCGCTGGAGGGGTGGCGCATCGGCCCCGCGCTCGGCTTCGCCGCCGCGGCCTGGCTGATCCTGGCCGCCTGCGCCGACATCGCGGACCGGATCGCGCTGTTCAGCCGGCCCCGCGCCGCCTGGTCCCGCGCGAAGGGCCTGCCGCGCGCGGCCTGGGGGGCGGCGACGGCGCATGCGGGGCTCGGCGTGATGATCCTCGGTCTCGCCGGCATGGGGCTGGCGCAGGACAAGCTTGTCCTCCTCAAGCCGGGGGAGAGCGCCGACCTCAGTGGCTATTCCTTCACGCTCGAGTCGCTGCGCGACGTGCAGGGGCCGAACTGGGATGCGCGGCGGGCGACCGTCGCCGTGACCCGCAACGGCGCGCCGGTGGTGACGCTGCAGCCCGATCGCCGCAGCTTCCCGGTCAACCGCATGACCACCACCGAGGCCGCCATCCACACCACCTGGCTCGCCGACATCTACGTCGTGCTGGGCGAGGAGCGCGATGGCGGCGGGGTGGTGCGCCTGCACTACAACCCGCTCGCACCCTGGATCTGGCTGGGTGCGGCGATCATGGCGCTGGGCGGCGGGATCTCGCTGTCGGATCGGCGGGTGCGGGTCTCGGCGCCTTCGGCCAAGGCGGTGCGGGGCGCGCCGGCATGAGCGAGGCGACACCGGCATCGGCGCCGGCGCCGAGGCGGCGCGGACTGCTGCTGCTCCCGCTCGGCGTCGCGGTGGCGGCGGGGGCGGGGTTCCTCGGCATGCTGCGGGGCCTGCAGACCGGCGACTACGACCCGAAGGGCGTACCCTCCGCGCTGCTCGGCAAGCCGCCGCCGGAGTTCACCCTGGCGCCGCTGGAGGGCGCTGAGCGGCCGGGCCTGGCCTCGGCCGACCTGAAGGGGCTGGCGCGGCCGGTGCTGGTGAACTTCTTTGCCTCCTGGTGTGCGCCCTGCGTGGCGGAGCACCCCTTCCTGGTGAAGCTGCAGCGCCAGGGTGTGCCGCTGCTGGGCGTGGCCTACAAGGACAAGCCGGCGGATTCGCTGGCCTTCCTCAAGCGCTACGGCAACCCGTACCAGCGGATCGGCGTGGACCAGCCGGGGCGGGTGGCGATCGACTGGGGGCTATACGGGGTGCCGGAGACCTACCTGATCGACCGGACCGGCGTGATCCGCTGGCGTTGGGCGGGGCCGCTGACGGAGGAGGTGCTGCAGAAGGACCTCGAGCCGCTGCTGAAGCGTTGGGCATGATCGAGCGCGTTCTTGGAGAGGGGCGCTGCCCCTCTCCAAACCTCACCCCGCACAGGGCCGAAAGGCCCTTTGAACCCGTTACCTGTCCTTCGCGCGACACCGGGCTTGGCCGGTCGTTCGCACGATCGGTGCGGGGTCTCCGACACGTGGCGAAAGCCCGCTGGATTCTCCTGCTGTGCCTGCTCCTGGCGACACCCGCGCTCGCCGCGATCGGCGACCCCGCCGAGCGCCTCCAGGACCCGACGCTCGAAGCCCGCGCCGAGGCCCTCGGCCGCGAACTCCGCTGCATGGTCTGCCAGAACCAGTCCATCGAGGACAGCGACGCAGACCTGGCCCGCGACCTCCGCCGCATCGTGCGCGAAAAGATCACCGCCGGCGCCAGTGACGAGCAGGTGATGCGCTTCGTCCACGACCGCTATGGCGACTTCGTGCTGCTGCGCCCGCCTGTCCGTGCCGCCACCATCATCCTGTGGGCCATGCCGGCCATCGCGCTCGGGGGCGGCATGCTGATGATCCTGGCGATGCGCCGGCGGGCCGCCGCGCGGGCGGCGATGGAACCCGCGGCGCTGAGCGCCGAGGAACGTGCGCGGCTGGACCGCCTGGCGCGGGACGGCTGACCATGGAGACCGAGGCGATCTGGACCTGGGCGCTGATCGCGGCGCTCGCCCTGCTGGCGCTGCTGCCCGTGCTCTGGGCGGCGGTGCGGCGCCCGCGCGGAGCGCGCCTGCGGCGGGAGGCCGATATCGCGCTCTACCGCGCGCAGTTGGCCGAACTGGACCGCGAACGCGAGGCCGGGCGTCTCGACGAGATCGGGCATCGCGCCGCGGTGGTGGAGGTGCAGCGCCGCCTGCTCGCTGCGCCCGAGGAAGCGGCGTCCGCACCCGCGGATGCGGAGGCCGCGAAGGGTGCCCGGATCGCGCTGCTCGGCGCCGTCGCGCTGGTGCCGGCCTTCGCCATCTGGGCCTATACGCGGACCGGCGCGCCCAGCATGCCCTCCGCCACCTACGCCGTGCGGCAGGATGCGCAGGCGCGCGACGATGCGCTGCTGGCGACGCTGCGCCAGCGCCTGGCCGCGCTCGACCCGCGCAGCGAGCCGGCGCGGGCTGGCTATGCGCTGCTCGGCAATGCGGAGCGCGCGCGCGGCAAGCTGGAGGCGGCGGCGGCGGCCTACCGAGACTCGCTGCGCGCCGGCTTCAGCGCGGAGGTGGCGGGGCAGCTCGCCCAGGTGCTGCTGGAGCAGGACAAGACGGACGACGCGCGGACGCTGCTGGCGGCGGCACTGCCGCTGGCGCCGCGCGATATCGGGCTGCGTTTCCTCAGCGGCCTGGCGGCGGCGCGGGCGGGGCAGCCCGACGACGCGCGGCGGATCTGGCAGGCGCTGGTGGACGAGGCGCCGCCGGAGGCGCCGTGGCGCGCGATGGTGCAGCGGCGGATGGGCGATCTGCCGTAGCGCGCTTCAGGCGCGCCGCGCATTCCAGAACAGCGCGAACCCCGTCAGCACGTCCCGGATGTCGCTCCGATGCGCCGTCCGCGGCAGGCTCTGCCCCAGCGGGATGTATGGCACGTCGATGAAGGCCTGGCGCTGCATCTCGGCGCAGATGCGCTGCTGCTCCGCCTCGTCCGCCGCGCGCAGCCAGGCGTCGCGCAATTCCTCGATCCGCGGGGAGACCGGCGCGCCGCGGCTGGGGGAGGCGCGGCCCGCCCCGCGCAGGAAGGCGTGTACGCCGGGGTTCATCTGGTCGAGGCCCGACCAGTAGGTGTGGAAGACGCTCCAGCCGCCACGCTCCGGCGCCTCGGTATTGGCAAGCCGCTGCAGCATGCTGCCCCAGTCGATCGCCACGTAGTCCACCTGGAAGCCGATCTTCTTGAGCAGGTCCGCGCCGACATCGGCCAGCGCCTTCAGCGTCGGGAAGTCGGAGGCCGAGAGCAGCACCACGCGCTCCCCCCTGTAGCCCGCCGCCTCCAGCGCGCGGCGCGCGGCAGTCAGGTCGCGCGGGCTGGTCAGCGCCTCGAGGCCCGCCTGGCTCGCCATCGGCGTGTCGGGTGGGAAGACGCCGATGCCGTCGCGCCAGGCGTCGCGGATGTCCCCCACCACGGCTTGCATGAAGTCCGCCTGGCTCAGCGCCGGCAGCACGGCGCGGCGGATCGCCGGGTTGTCGAAGGGCGGGTGCAACTGGTTGAAGCGCATGCACCCGAGGTAGCCCAGCGGATCGGGCGCCGAGACGCTGAGCCGCCTGTCACGCAGCAGCATCGGCAGCATGTCGTAGGTGGGGGACTCCCACCAGTCGACCTCGCCCGCGCGCAGCGCCGCGCCGGCGGTGGCGGGGTCCGGCAGCACGTGCCACTCGACGCGGTCGAAATGCGCCACCTTCGGCCCCGCGGTGAAGCTCGTCGTGCCGCCGGCGCGCGGCACGTAGTCGGGGTTGCGTTCATAGGCGACGCGCGCGCCCGCGACGCGATCCTGGGGCCGGAAGCGGAAGGGGCCGGAGCCCACCATCTCCGTGATCTGCCGGTGCGGATCGGTCTGCGCGAGGCGCTCCGGCATGATGGCGCAGACCGGGGAGCCCGGCTTTCCGAGCGCATAGGCGACCAGCGCGAAGCGGTACTTCAGGCGGAAGCGGATCGTACGGTCGTCGGGGCCGGACAGCTCCTCCGTCGCGGCCATCAGCGCCTGGCCGATGCTGTCCCGCACGCCCCAGCGGCGGATGGAGGCGACGCAGTCCCGCGCCAGCACCGGCGCGCCGTCGTGGAACTTCAGGCCCTCGCGCAGCCCGATGGTCCAGGTGAGCCCGTCGTCCGAGATCTCGTGCCCCGACGCCATCTGCGGCTGGATCCGGTACTGCGCGTCCATGCCGTAGAGCTGGTCGAAGATCATCAGCCCGTGGTTGCGCGTGACATAGGCCGCCGACCACACCGGATCGAGCGTGCCGAGATCCGACTGCGGGACGAATTTCAGCAACCGTTGATTCTGTGCGGCGGCAAGACGCGGCGTGGCGAGCAGGGTCGCGGAGGCGGCGAGGAGCGTGCGGCGGTCCATGGCGCCGAGGTTTGCACGACCCGGCCCGCCATGGAACCATCCTGTCGGGATCACGGGGGATCGGCGGATGGCGGAGCTCTGGCAGCTCGATGCGGTGGAGATCGCGCAGCTGGTGCGCACCGGGCGCGTTTCGGCGCGGGAGGCCGCGCAATCGGCCCTGGCCCGCCTGCATGCGGTGAACCCGAAGGTCAACGCCGTCGTGCACGTGCTGGAGGACCAGGCCCTCGCCGCGGCGGATGCGGCGGATGCGGCGCAGGCGCGGGGCGAGGCGCTGGGCCTGCTGCATGGCGTGCCGGTGACCATCAAGATCAACGTCGACATGCAGGGCCTGCCGACGACCAACGGCGTCGTTGCCTTCAAGGACGCGATCGCGCCGGAGGACGGGCCCATCGTCGCCAACTTCCGGCGCGCCGGCGCGGTGATCATCGGGCGGACGAATACGCCCTGCTTCTCCATGCGCCTCTTCACCGAGAACGACCTGCACGGCGCGACGCTGAACCCCTGGGACAGGGGCCGCACGCCGGGCGGCAGTTCGGGCGGCGCGGGATCGGCGGCGGCGGTCGGCATCGGCGCCGTCGCGCATGGCAACGACATCGCCGGGTCGATCCGCTGGCCCGCCTTCTGCAACGGCGTCGTCGGGCTGCGGCCGACCGTGGGGCGCGTCTCCGCGATCAACCCCTCCGCCCCGCCGGGGCGCAGCGCCGCGTCGCAGCTGATGGCGATGAACGGGCCGCTGACCCGCAGCGTGCGCGATGCGCGGCTGGCGCTGCAGGCGATGGCGGCGCGCGACGTGCGCGACAACCGCTGGACCGATGCGCCGCTGGACGGTCCGTCGCCGAAGCGCCCGATCAAGGTCGCCATCATCCCGGAGCCGGATGGTGCGCCGGTGCAGCCCGAACTGGCCGAGGCCACGCGCCGCGCGGGCCGGCTGATGGCGGCCGCGGGCTACGCGGTCGAGGAGGTGCGCGACCATCCCGGCTTTGCCGCGCTGTTCAGGCTGTGGAACGCCATCGGCGTGATCGACGTCTTCGGCAACATGCGGGAGAAGATGGCGACGCTGGCCGATGAGCGGGCGAAGGCATCCTCCGGCTTCTGGGAGGAGCTCCATCCCGCCGCCGACTACGCCACCTACCGCGCCGCACTGGCCGAACGCGACGAGATGCTGATGCGCTGGACCCTGTTCCTCGAGGACTGGCCCATCGTGATCATCCCGGGCGCCGGCGAGCAGGCGCTGCCGGTCGGGCTCGACTTCGAAAGCAAGGCCGGGAAGGCGCGGTGCCTCGCGGCGGCGAACACGCATCTCGGCATGCCGGTGCTGGGGCTGCCGGTGCTGGCGATGCCGCTCGGGTCGCATGCCGGCCTGCCGCTCGGCGTGCAGGTCTTCGCGCAGCGTTTCCGCGAGGATCTCTGCCTGGAAGCCGGCGCGGTGATCGAGGCGGCGGAAGGCCCGCGCGCCCCGATCGACCCGCGCTGGTAGGTCAGGCCGGCACCAACTGCTCGAGCGGCAGGAGCAGTTCCACCTGCAGCCCGTCCGGGCGCCAGTGCCGCTGCATCGGCGCGCCGAAGAGATCGGCCGAGAGGCGATCGAAGAGCATGGAGCCGAAGCCGGCCGCCACCGGCTCCCGCAGGCCCGGGACCGCCAGGCTCTCATGCCAGCGCAGCAGCACCGCGCCTGGCCGCGCCAGCGCCTCCAGCCGCAGCCTGCCGCGGCCCGGCGCCAGCGCCCCGTGCTTGGCGGCATTGCTCGCAAGCTCGTGCAGGATGAGCGCGAGACCGGTTGCCGCGCGCTCCGAGACGGCGAGATCGGCGACATCGGCGTCCATGTGCAGCGTCGCACCGCCCTCGAATGGGGCCATCAGCTCGCCGAGCAGCGCGCCGAGCCGGAGCTCCCGCGGCGCATCCGGGTCCGCGGAGGGTTCGAGCAGCCGGTAGGCCAGGGAGAGCGCCGCCAGGCGCCCGCCGAGTTCCTGCGCCTGCAGCTCCGCCTCCGGCGTGCCGCGCAGCGAGAGCCTGAGGATGCTGGCGACGACGGCGAAGACGTTCCGCATGCGATGGGCCAGCTCGCGGCTCACCAGCTCCGCGAGCAGCGTGTCGCGATGGCGCGCGGTGATATCGAGATGCAGGCCGGTGACGGCGACGGGCCGGCCCGCGCCGTCGCGCCGCAGCACGAAGCGCGTCAGCAGCCATTGCTCCGTATCGTTCCCCGCCAGGCGCAGGCGATGCTCCACCTCCGTCCAGCCGCAGCCCTGCGCGATCGCCGCGGCGAGCGCCGCGACGATGCGTGGCTCGTCGGCGGGGTCGGGGATGCCGGCATGGCCGGCGGCGGCCAGCAGCAGCGCGCCCAGGCGCGCGCCAGCCGGCAGGGGCAGCGGGAGATCGAAGGTCGCAAAGCCGCCACCGCCTCGCGAGGCCATGGTCGTCACCCCATCGTCGTTCGCGCTCAGGGCCAGGATCTCCATGGTCGACATCTCCGCTGCTGCGCGCTGCGCTTGCGCGGTTGCCACCTGAAGACCACGCTCTAGGGGAATTGTCTGCGCATTTGTGCACGCTCGCGCGACGGTGCGACTCATCGCGGCGCTGTGCATCACGGGACTGCGAGACGTGGCGGCGGAGGTCGTGCGGTGGGACGGGAGCGGCCGATGGAGACAGCGCAGCCAGCGACGCAGACGACGAACAACCTGCTCGGCGCGCTGCTGCCGCGCGACCAGGAGGTGTTGCGCCCCCTGCTGCAGCCGTGGCCGCGCGAGGCAGGTGCGACGCTCTACCATCCCGGCGACACGGTGGAGTTCGTCTACTTCCCCTGCGGCCCCGCGCTCGCCTCCTTCAAGGTGGTGCTGGCGGATGGGCGGGAGGTGGAGACGGCGCTGGTCGGGCGGGAGGGCGCGATCGGCGGCATCGTCAGCCAGGGACGGTTGCCCGCCTATGCGCGGTCCGAGGTGCAGCATGGCGGGCTGTTCCTGCGCATGGGCGTGGCGGCGCTGGAGGCGGCGAAGCGCCGCTCGCCGTCCCTGCACAACCTCTTCGCCCGCTATGCCGATTGCCTGATGGCGCAGATCTTCCAGGCCGTGGCCTGCAACGCGGTGCATACGATCGAGCAGCGCACGGCGAAGTGGCTGCTCTCCGCCATCGACCGCACCGGCGACCCCGAGGTGCCGCTGACGCAGGAGCAGCTTGCGGCGCTGCTCGGCGTCGGCCGCAGCTACGTGAACCGGGTGATGCGGGAGTTGCGCGGGCGCGGCGTGCTGAACACGCGACGCGGCGTGCTGCAGGTCTGCGACATGACGGCGCTGCAGGAGGCGTCCTGCGGCTGCGACGCAGCGCTGCGCCGGCATTTCGACGAGGTGCTGCGCGGCATCTACCCCGCCGAGTCCGAGGAGATGGCGCTGCAGGAGACGGGCTGAGGCGCGGGCCGGGCTACTTGCTGAGTTCGCGGGCCATCATGTCGATGCCGTCGACGGTCAGCGGGAACATCCGCCCTTCCATGCAGGCATGCATCATGCCGATCGACATGGTGTAGTCCCAGTGCTCGCGCGGTGTCGGGTTCAGCCAGGCGCTGCGCCGGAAATGGCCGGTCAGGCGTTCCATCCAGACGCGGCCTGATTCCTCGTTCCAGTGCTCGACGCTGCCGCCCGCCTCGCGGATCTCATAGGGGGACATCGTGGCGTCGCCGACTAGGATCAGCTTCCAGTCCGGGCCGTATTTCCGCAGCACATCCCAGGTTGGGGTCTCGGTGTCCTTGCGGCGGCGGTTGTCCTTCCACAGGCGCTCGTAGACGCAGTTGTGGAAGTAGTAGTGCTCCAGGTGCTTGAACTCGGTCCGCACTGCGGAAAACAGCTCCGATGAGAGCCGCACGTGGTCGTCCATCGACCCGCCGATATCGAGCAGCAGCAGCACCTTCACGGCGTTGTGCCGCTCCGGCACCATCTTCAGGTCGAGCGTGCCGGCGTTCTTCGCGGTCGCGCTGATCGTGCCCGGCATGTCGAGCTCGGTCTGCGCGCCCTGGCGGGCGAAGCGGCGAAGGCGGCGCAGCGCGAGCTTCATGTTGCGCGTGCCGATCTCGATGTCGCCGTCGAGATCCTTGAACTCCCGCTTGTCCCAGACCTTCACGGCGCGGCGGTGGCGGCTTGCCGCCTGGCCGATCCGCACGCCTTCGGGGTTGTAGCCATTGGCCCCGAAGGGGGAGGTGCCGCCGGTGCCGATCCACTTCGATCCACCCTGGTGCCGGCCCTTCTGTTCCTTCAGGCGTTCCTTCAGTGTCTCCATCAGCTTGTCGAAGCCGCCGAGCGCCTCGATCGCCTTGCGCTCCTCCTCGGTCAGCAGCTTCTCGGCGAGCTTGCGCAGCCACTCCTCCGGGATCTCCTGCTGCGGATCGCCCTCGGGCGGCTCCAGCCCCTTGAAGACCTCGCCGAAGACGCGGTCGAAGCGGTCGAGCAGGCGCTCGTCCTTGACCAGCGTGGCGCGGGAGAGGTGGTAGAAGTCGTCGACATTATAGTCGGCGACGTTCTCCTTCATGCCGCGCAGCAGCGTCAGGTATTCCGTGATGCTCGCCGGGATGCCCGCGGTGCGGAGCGCCAGGATGAAATGGGCGAGCATGGGCTACTCCCTCCCCCGCGGGCGGGGGAGGGGCGGGGTGGGGGTGGTGGCTCCTGCCGAGTCTCCCCGGCCTCCGCCACCCCCCTCCTGACCTCCCCCCGCCAGCGGGGGGAGGGACGTGGCCCGACCCATCACATCACCGCCCCTGCTGCCGGCGGGCCAGGAAGGCGAGCCGCTCGAACAGGTGCACGTCCTGCTCGTTCTTCAGGAGCGCGCCGTAGAGCGGCGGCACCGCGGTTTTGATGTCCTGGCTGCGCAGCACCTCGGGGGGCAGGTCCTCGATCATCAGCAGCTTCAGCCAGTCCAGCAGCTCGCTCGTCGCCGGCTTCTTCTTCAACCCGTCGACGCCGCGGACCTGGAAGAAGACGTTCAGCGCCTCGCGCGCCAGATCGGCGCGCAGATCGGGGTAATGGGCCTGG
>JAIYAI010000021.1 GCA_027489135.1 Acetobacteraceae bacterium | reverse complement strand
CGGCGCGGCATGGCGGCGCTGTCGCTGCCGGTGACCGATGCCGACGGCGCCCGCTATGTCGCGGCGGTCGAGGAGTTCGTCGCCGCCCGCAAGCCGCTGCTGGGCGCCGCGTGATGCCGGGCCGGCCGGGCCATGACGGGGGCGTGATGCGCGACATCTCCCCCGTGCGGTGCTAGGAGGCACGCATGCCCGACCGTTCGCGCCCCGCCAATTCCGGCCCCCGCCGCATCCTGCTGCTGACCGGCGCCTCGCGCGGCATCGGCCACGCCACGGTGAAGCGCTTCTCCGCGGCCGGGTGGCGGGTCATCACCGTCAGCCGCCAGCCCTTCCCCGAGCAATGCCCCTGGGAGATGGGGCCCGAGGACCACATCCAGCTCGACCTCTCGGACCCGCTGCAGACCGAGCAGGCGATCGATGAGATCAGGTCGCGCCTGACGGCCGACGGGGCAATGCTGCACGCGCTGGTGAACAACGCCGCGATCTCGCCGAAGGGCCCTGGCGGCGCGCGGATGAGTTCGCTCGACACGCCGATCAAGGACTGGCTGAAGGTCTTCAACGTTAATTTCTACGCGCCGATCCTGCTGGCGCGCGGCCTGGTCGAGGAGCTGGGCCGGGCCAAGGGCGCGGTGGTGAACGTGACCTCCATCGCCGGGTCGCGCGTGCATCCTTTCGCCGGCACCGCCTATGCGACCAGCAAGGCGGCGCTGATGGGGCTGACGCGGGAGATGGCGTCGGATTTCGCGCCGCTGGGGATCCGCGTGAACGCGATCAGCCCGGGGGAGATCGATACATCGATCCTCTCCCCGGGGACGGAGAAGATCGTCGAGGAGCAGATCCCGATGCGGCGCCTCGGCACGCCGGCCGAGGTGGCGCAGGCGATCTACTTCCTGTGCACGGAGGCGAGCAGCTACGTGAACGGCGCGGAGCTGCACATCAATGGCGGGCAGCATGTGTGATGCCCGGACCGCCTGGCGCGGCCCGGCTGGTCAGGGCTGCTCGGCCGCGTCCCTGAAGTAGGGCTCCACCGTCCCCTGCATCTTCATCGTCAGCGGGTTGCCGTTGCGATCGAGCTGCTTGCCGACGGAGAGTCGGACCCAGCCCTCGCTGACGCAGTATTCCTCGACATTGGTGCGGTCGACGCCCTTGAAGCGGACGCCGACGCCGCGCCGCAGCAACGCCTCGTTGTAGAAGGGGCTGCGCGGATTGGCGGAAAGCCGGTCGGGCAGGGTGTCGTCGGTCATGCGCGCCCTCTAGCGGCGGCGGCGGCGCGGGCCAAGTCAGCGCCCGCCGCTGACATGGATATTCGCCCCGGTCACGTAGCGCGCCGCGTCGGTCAGCAGCCAGAGCACGCCCTCCGCCACCTCCTCGGCCGTGCCGCCACGGCCGAGCGGCACGCTGCCGCCGAACTTCGCCACCCGGTCCGGCATGCCGGCGGCGGCGTGAAGCTCGGTATCGATCAGCCCCGGGCTGACGGCGTTGACGCGTACGCCCTGCGCTGCGGCCTCCTTCGCCAGGCCGATGGTCAGCGTGTCCATCGCCCCCTTCGACGCGGCGTAATGGATCCACTCGCCCCCGCCGCCGAGCCCCGCGGCGCGGGAGGAGACGTTGACGATGGCGCCGCCGGCGGGGATCCGCTTCAGCGCCTCCCGGCAGCAGCGCGCCGCGCCGGTGACGTTGGTGGCGAGCACCTTCTCCCACACCGCGTCGGGCGTCTCCGCGAGCGTACCGCGCGGGCCGGTGATGCCGGCATTGTTCACCAGCGCATCCAGCCGCCCGAAGCGCTGGTCCACCGCGGCGAAGGCCGATGCGGTGGAGGCGGCGTCGGCCACATCGGCCTGGATCGCCAGAACCTCGGCGCCGGCGGCGCGGGCGGCGGCGGCGGTCTCCTCGGCGCGGGTCGAGTTCGACGCGTAGGTGAAGGCGACATCCCATCCGGCGGCAGCGGCGAGCCGGACCACCGCAGCGCCGATGCCACGCCCGCCCCCTGTCACCAGCACGACCTTGCGACCCGCCATGGCGTTCCCTCCCTTTGCGTGGCGGGCAGGGTGGCGCGGCAGCGGCCCAGGCTCAAGGGCGGGGTGCGCACGGCGCGAGCACGTGCCATGCTGGAGGCAAGGAAACAGGGAGGAGGCCGCGCCGTGACCACGCGCCGCGCCATCATCATCGGCAGTTCGCTGGCGCTCGCGGCGCCGGCCTTGGCGCAGCAGGCGCGGCCGATCCGCATCGTCGTCGGCTTCCCACCCGGCGGTTCCGGCGACTTCCTCGCGCGCACCCTGGCCGAGCCGCTCGCGCGGGAACTCGGCGGCGCCACCATCCTGGTGGACAACCGGCCCGGCGCGGCCTCCAACATCGCCGCCGAGCACGTGGCGCGCAGCGAGCCGGAAGGCACGACCATCCTGCTGGGCGGCAACTTCACCCATGCGGTGAACCCGGCGATGTACCGGCGCGTGCCCTTTGACCCGATTGCCGACTTCACGCCGATTACCCGCGTCAGCGACCTGCCGCTGATCTTCGCGGTGCGCGCGGATCGCGGCATTGCGACGCTCGGCGAACTCGTCGCCCGCATCAAGGCGCAGCCGGGGCGCTGGAACTACGCGACGCCGGGCATCGGCACGCCGAGCCATCTCGCCGGCGCCAAGCTGGCGAAGGTGACGGGGCAGGATATCCAGCACGTGCCCTTCCGCGGCGGCGCGCCGTCACTGCAGGCGGTGCTGGCGGGGGATGTCGAGATCCTGGTGGGCACGCCGCCTGTGGCGCTGCCGCAGGTGCGCGCCGGCGCCCTGAAGGCCTTGTCGCTCAGCACCCGCCTGCCCTCCCCCGTCATTCCCGATGTGCAGGGCGCGGACGCGGCGGGGCTGCCCGGGCTCGACATCAGCGGCTGGTGGGGACTCTGGGCGCCGGCGCGGCTGCCGATGGCGCTACGGGACCGGTATTTCGCCGCCTTCCGCGGCATCCTGGCGCAGGAGGGCGTGCAGGCCCGCTTCGCGCAGGAAGGGCTGCAGGCGCTGCCGAGCGAGAGCCCCGAGGCGTTCGGCCGCTTCGTCCAGGCCGAGATTCCCGTCTGGGCCGAGATCGTGAGAGACGCAGGAGCAACCGCGGAATGAGCACGCTCATCGCAGGGGAAGTCACCGCATGACCCATCGCATTCATCGTTGGCCCGCCCAGCAGCGCGTGCGCCATGGCGGCCCCGTCGCCGAGATGCTGCCGCCGGAGATCGAGGGCTGCACCCGCGTCGTGCTCGTCACCACCCGCAGCCTGGCGAACAGCGCCATCGCCGCGGTGACGCGCGCGGCCATCGGCAACCGCCTGGTCGCGGAGACCAGCCGGATGGGCGCGCATTCGCCGATCCCCGACGTGATGGCGCTGGCGGCGCTGCTGCGGGAGCAAGAGGCGGACCGCGTCGTCGCGCTCGGCGGCGGCAGCGTGATCGATGGGTCGAAGGTCGCCTGCTACGCGGTCTGGCACGGCATCGAGACGCAGGAGGCGCTGATGCCGCATGTCGCCAGCCGCGCCGCGGAGGGCGATCCCTGGGAGGAGGTGCCGCGTAGCCCGCGCATCACCGCGATCCCGACCACGCTCTCCGCTGCGGAATTCGCACCCTATGCCGGCGTGACGGACAAGGTCGCTGGACGGAAGCATCGCTTCACCACGGCGATGCAGGTGCCGATTGCCGTGCTGCTCGACCCTGCGGCGACCCTGGAGACGCCGGCCGAATTGCTGCTCTCCTCTGGCGTCCGCGCCGTGGACCACTGCGTCGAGCGCTGGTGCGGCGCGGAACCCGCGCCCTTCTCCGACGCGGTTTCCTACCAGGCCATGCAACTGCTGGCGGAGAGCCTGCCGGCGATGCACCGCGACCCCAAGGACATGGCCGCGCGCGCCACGGCGCAACAGGCGATGTGGCTCTCCATCATGGGCGGCTGGTCCGGCGTGCCGACCGGGGCGAGCCATGGCATCGGGTACATCCTGGGGGGCGCGCGCGGCGTGCCGCACGGCATCACCTCCTGCCTCTCGCTGCCGGCCGTGCTGCAGTGGAACGCGCCGGTGAACGGGGCGCGTCAGGTGGACGTGGCGCGGATCTTCGGCGGCACCGAGGGTCACAGCGCGGTGCGCGACTTCATCGCGGACCTCGGCCTGCCGACGCGGCTGTCCCAGGTGGGCATCACGGCGGAGGAGATCCCCGGCCTCGCCGCGCGCTGGGATGGCGGCGCGCCGATCTCCCAGAACCCCCGCAAGGTGCACAATGCTGCGGAGCTCGAGGAGATCATGCGCCTGGCGGCCTGAAGGGGCTTGCATCGCGCCCGCAACCGGAGCGAGCATTCCCTCAATCGGCGGGGTCAACCGCCGCAGCAGCAGGAGGAACGAAGACATGCAATTCGGCTATTTCGCCATGCCGTCCCACCCGCCGGAGCGCGGGCTGAAGGAGGGCCACGACTACGACCTCTCCGTGCTGCGCGACCTCGACCGGCTCGGCTTCACCGAGGCCTGGATCGGCGAGCACCACACCGCGCCCTGGGAGCCGCACCCCGCGCCGGACCTGCTGATCGTCGAGGCGCTGCGCCAGACGAAGAATCTCCGCATCGGCCCGGGCGGCTTCCTGCTGCCCTACCACCACCCCGCGGAACTCGCGAACCGCGTGGCGATGATGGACCACCTGTCTGAGGGTCGCCTGCTCTTCGGCATCGCCGCCTCCGGCCTGCCGTCCGACTGGGCCATGTTCAACGTCGACGGCATGTCTGGCGCCAACCGCGACATGACGCGCGAGGCGCTCGACATCATCCTGAAGCTCTGGTCGTCGAACGAGCCCTTCCACTACGAGGGCAAGTACTGGAAGGTGGACAAGCCCGATACGATGTTCGGCTTCCTCAAGCCGCACATCAAGCCGGTGCAGACCCCGCATCCGCCGATCGGCGTCGCCGGGCTGTCCAAGAACTCCGACACGCTGAAGCTGGCCGGGGAGCGCGGCTTCCTGCCGCTCTCGCTGAACCTCAACCCCGCCTATGTGCGGTCTCATTGGGATGCGGTGGAGGCGGGCGCCGCGAAGACAGGCCGCACGCCCTGGCGCGGCGACTGGCGCCTGGTGCGCGAGGTCTTCGTCGCGGAGACGGACGAGGAGGCCTGGCGCCTCTCGGTCGGCTCGATGATGGGCCGCATGATGGGCGAGTATTTCCTGCCGCTGCTCTCCAATTTCGGCTTCAAGGAATACCTCAAGCACCACCCGGACGTGCCGGACAGCGACGTCACGGTGGACTACTGCGCGCAGCACAACTGGATCATCGGCTCGCCGAAGACGGTCGTCGAGAAGCTCGAGAAGGTCTACCACGACTGCGGCGGCTTCGGTCAGATCCTGGTCTTCGGCTTCGACTACATGGAGAACCCGGAGGCCTGGCGCACCAGCCTCGGCCTGCTGCAGACCGAGGTGCTGCCCAAGGTGCAGCACCTGCTGCCGCCCGTCCCGGCGCGCGCCGCGGCGGAATAGCCCCGCCACCCGTTGCCCCGCATCGCGATGCGCTGATACCGTGGCGCATCGGATGCGGGGGAGTGGCTGCGATGAGGCGTCTTCTACTGGCTGGGCTCGCCGCCCTTGCACTCGGCGGGCCGGCCTTCGCCCAGGGATCGAGCAGCGTTCTCCGCGTCGTGCCCTCGGCCGACGTGACGGAACTCGATCCGACCCGCGGCGCCAACCTCGTCTCCCGGATCTACTCGCAGATGGTGTTCGAGACGCTCTTCGCGCTCGACAGCAACCTGACGCCACGCCTGATGATGCTGGAGAAGAGCGAGGCGAGCCCCGACGGGCTGCGCTGGACCTTCACCCTCCGCCCCAATCTCCGCTTCCACAACGGCGCCATCGTCACCGCGCGCGACGTCGTCGCCTCGCTCGAGCGCTGGATGGGCAATACCTCCATCGGCGGGCAGTTGCGCACGCGCACCGCGGCGCTGGAGGTGGTGGATGACCGCACCGTCAACCTGACGCTGAAGGAGCCCTTCGGCCTGGTCGAGTTCATCCTCTCGGGCCCCGGCGCGCCCATCGCCGCCATCCTGCCCGAGGCCGACGCCCGCCGGCCCATCGGCACGCCGCTGCCCAACCCGATCGGCTCCGGCCCCTTCCGCTACGTCGCTGCGGAGCGCGTCGCCGGCCACAAGGCCGTCTTCGCCCGCTTCGCGGAATACCAGCCGCGCAGCGAACCGACCGACGGCCTGGCCGGTGCGCGCGTCGTGAAGGTCGACCGCGTCGAATGGATCGTCATGCCGGACGCCGTGACCGCGGCGAACGCGCTGGTGACCGGGGAGGCCGACCTGTGGGAGCAGGTCACCCCCGACCTCGCGCCCTTCCTCGCGCAGCGCAACATCACCGTCCGCCGCCTCGCCTCCCTCCCCTCGGTCAGCTTCGTGCGGCCCAACTTCCAGATCCCGCCCTTCAACGACATCCGCGCGCGGCAGGCCCTGGCGCTGCTGCTCGACCAGCGGGAGATGCTCGACGCCATCGCCGGCGACCGCGTGCCGACCCAGCCCTGCTTCTCCTTCACCGTCTGCGGCGGCCCGCTCTCGACCGAGGTCGGCTCGGACGCCTACCGGCGCCAGAACCTGGACCGCGCCCGGCAGCTGATGCGGGAGGCGGGCTACAATGGCGAGAAGCTGGTGATGGTGGCGACGCCGCAGCTGCCCATCATCGGCCAGATGGCGCAGGTGCTGGAACAGCGCCTGAAGCAGATCGGCGTCAACGTCGATGTCGAGATGATGGACTTCGCGGCGATGTTCCCGCGCATCCAGACCGCCAACAAGCCGATCGGCCAGGGCGGGTACCACCTGTTCCCGTACTACGCCGCCGGCGTCTTCTGGTTCCACCCGCTGACCAACCTGTCGCTGGACGTGTCCTGCCCCGCCTCCACCTGGGCCGGCTTCCCCTGCGACGCCGAGGGCGAGCGACTGCGCCAGGCCTTCCTGGCGACGCCGCCGGGCCCCGCCCAGCAGGCTGCCTATGAGGCCTTCCATCGCCGCATGTGGGAGTTCATCCCCTACGTCCCGACGGGGCAGTTCGACGTGACCAGCGCGTTCCGGCGGAACGTGCAAGGGGTGCTGAACAGCTACTTCATCGCGTATTGGAATATCGAGAAGCGGTAAGCCGCTCAAGGGAGGGGAGAGGAAGGGAAAGGACAGCAGAGGCGCGGGCGGGGAGCCAGACAAAAAAGCGCACAAGGCGCAGGGTCGGGAT
>JAIYAI010000405.1 GCA_027489135.1 Acetobacteraceae bacterium | reverse complement strand
TGTCGAAGACGCCGGAGAGCAGCGCCATGCTGGCGAAGGCGCCGGCCCTTTCGGCCTATCTCGGCCGGATGCTGGCGCATCCCTCCATCGCCGCCACCATCCCGCCGCCGCTGCCGGGCCGCTGAGCGCCGGTCAAAGCGGCAGCCCCCGCGCGCCGCCCTGCCTCAGAAGGGCAGGACGGCATCCAGCACCTGCTGCCCCCAGCGCGGGCGCTGGATGTCGGACAGCGACCCGCGTCCGCCATAGGAGATCCGCGCCTCCGCCAGCCGGTCGCTGCGCACCGTGTTGTCGGAGGCGATGTCCTGCGGCCGGATCACCCCCTGGACGGTCAGTTCCCGCAGCTCCGCGTTCACCCGCATCTCCTGCTTGCCGACCACCGCGAAATTGCCGTTCGGCAGCACCTGGGTGATGGTCGCGGCGAGGCGCAGGGTCACCGTCTCGTTGCGGCGCATCGTGCCGTCGCCGTCCGAGTTCTGCGCGCCGTTGGTCTGCACCAGCGTGCTGGGGTTGGCCGGCGGCGGGAACCAGCGCGTCTGCAGCCCGAAGAATTGCGGGATGCCCATGCTGTCCGCGCCGGTACGCGCGCGCTGGGTGCGGTTCTGCATCTGCGCGTTGTCCTGCACGCTGACCAGGATGGTGATCAGGTCGCCCACCTGCGCCGCGCGCTGGTCGCGCAGGAAGGTGCGGCTGCCGGGGCGCCAGAGGCTGTTGGCGACGGCGGGCGGATCCTGCGCCCCCGGCGTCGGCATGGAGACCGGCCGCCAGTTCGGATCGAGCGTCGGGTCCGTCACGCCGGAGAGCGCCGGGGCGCGACCCACGCGCGAGACCTGCTCGAGATTGTCGCAGGCCGGCAGGGCCAGCGCGGCGGCGAGGATCAGGGGGGATGCGCGCATTGCGGTCACTCCGTCCGCGGCGCCGTAGCCGCCGCCACCCGCACCCGGCCGGGCGCCACGACGACGCCCTCCACCACGGACTGGCTCATCAGGTTGACGACCCGGACGGTGCCGCCGTGCGGCGCCGCCGCCAGCGCGCGGCCCTGGGCCGAGAGCGTCATGCCTGGCACCTCCAGCACCAGGACCACCCGGCCGTTCTTCTCCACCAGGCTGGGCGCCGCGACATCGGCCAGGGCAAGTGGCTGGTCCGCCCCGATGGGCCGGCGCAACTGCCGCCCCACCAGCTGCGCCGCCCTGTCCGCCACGCCGTCGCGCAGCAGGGAGGCGCGCATGCGGATCTCCCGTACATCGCCCGGCCCGACGATCTCGCCGAGCGCGAGCCGCCGCGTCGCCACCACCGCGGGCGCCGTCGGCACGGCGCGGCCGGCGATGCGCTGGCGCAGCAGCGGCATGCCCTCCGCGGCCACCGCGAGCGTCGCGGCGAAACGCTGGGTCGCCGGATCGTAGCTGGCGCCTTCGGCTGCGAGGTGCGCCTGCGCCGAGGCCGGCACCATCGGCGGGATCAGCGCGCCGAGGTCGAGCGCGGCGTCCGGATCGAGCCCCATGGGCAGCAGTTCCGCCCGCAGCGTCGCCTCGATCTCGGCGCGGGGCACGGGTCGGCCGGGTCGCTCCACCACCGCCTGCTCGCGCGCCGCGAGCGGCCGCCAGCCAAGGCCATGCGCACGCGCGAGGCCGAGAAGCTGCTCGGTCTCCAGCACGATGCGCCGGCCCGGCGCGGGGGCGGCGGCGACCGGCCGCGCCGCGCGCGCGGGATCGATGCCGTCGAACAGCGCGCCGAGGCGCAGCACCGGATCGTCGACCACGGCGTGCGGGCGGAGGGTGACGATCTCCTGCGCCAGCGCCGGCGCGGCGAGGACGAGGGAAAGAAGAAGGATCCGCATCTCACCGCATCCGGGACAGGGTGGAGAGCATCTCGTCGCTCGCGGTAATGACCTTGCTGTTCATCTCGTAGGCGCGCTGCGCCGTGATCAGCCGGGTGATCTCCTGCACGACGTTGACGTTGGAGGTCTCGACGAACCCCTGCAGCACCTGGCCATGGCCGGGCTGGCCGGGGGCGGCCACCTGCGCCTGACCCGATGCGGGGGTTGCCAGCAGCAGGTTGTCGCCGATTGCTTCCAGGCCCCCCTCGTTGGCGAAGATCGCGGTCTGGATCTGCCCCACATTCTGCGGCGCCACCTGGCCGTCGAGCTTGGCCAGCACCTCGCCGGCAGCGTTGATGGTCACGTCCACCGCCGCGGCCGGGATGGTGATGCCGGGCAGCACCTGGTAGCCCTCGGCGGTCACCACCGTGCCCTCGGGCGAGAGGCCGAAGGTGCCGTCGCGGGTATAGGCGGTGTCGCCGTTCGGCAGCTGCACCTGGAAGAAGCCGTTGCCGCGGATGGCGAGGTCGAAGCGGTTCTCGGTCTGCTGCAGGTTGCCCTGCTCGGCGATGCGGTAGATCGCCGCCGTCTTCACGCCGAGGCCGACCTGCGCGCCGGAGGGCAGGATCGAGCCGTTGTCGGAGCTCTGGCTGCCGACGCGGCGCATGCTCTGGTAGATGAGATCCTGGAACTCCGCCCGCCGGCGCTTGTAGCCGGTGGTCGACATGTTCGCGATGTTGTTGGAGATGACCTCGACATTGGTCTGCTGCGCCAGCATCCCCGTGCCGGCGACCTGGAGCGCGCGCATCGGCCTCCTCCTCAGCGGCGCTTCAGGATGCGCTCGACGGCGCCGGACAGGCGCTCGCCCTCGCGCTCGGCGAACTGGGTGGCGAACTGGAATTCCCGCAGCTCCGCGGTCAGGCGGACCATCTCCAGCACGCTGTTGACGTTGCTGCCCTCGATCGCGCCCTGGACGATGTTGGGGCGCTCCACCGGCGCCGGCGCCTCCTCGGCCGAGAAGAGGCTGTCGCCCTCGGCGCGCAGCCCCTGCTCGTTGGCGAAGCGCACCACGCGCAGCCGACCCACGACGCCGTTCTCGCTGCGCACGGTGCCGTCGCCCTGGATCTCGATGCGGGTGTCGTTGGCGGCGAAGCCGATCGGCTGCCCGGCCTCGCTCAGCACGGGGCGGCCCTCGGCGTCGGTGATGCGGCGGTCCGCGTCCAGGGTGAAGCGGCCGGCGCGGGTGTAGCGCTCGCCGCCCGGGGTCTCGACCACGAACCAGCCCTCGCCGCGGATGGCGATGTCGAGCGGGTTGCCGGTGGCGGCGATCGGTCCCGGGCCGCCGTCACGCCAGGTGGCGCGGTCGAGCGCGTAGGACACGCTGCGGCCGGACCCGTGGCCACCGACGCCGCGCTGCGCCTCGACATGCGCGGCGAAGACGGGGCGGTGGGCCCGGAAGCCGGGCGTGTCGGCATTGGCGATGTTGTGCGCGAGGACATCCGTCGCGCGAAGCTGCGCGCCGAGGCGCGAGAGGATGACGTAGCCGGGCGTGTCCATCGGGGCGTCCACCTTGCTGGCCGCGAGGCGCGGCACTCGGGCCGGGCACGGCAACCGGCGTGCCACACGGCGCGGCCGCGGGCGGCAGGTCCGACGGTCGCGGCGGGGGAGGATGTGGCCAATTCGGCACGCCCGGCCCGGCGGAGCCTGCCGCACCCCGGCAGCTTCTGCCGGCGCAAGGCTTCGTTAATCCGCGCCGGTCATAAGCATCGTCACGTGGCAAGAGGCGGCGATGACGGCGGCGGCACCGACGGCAGCGGAGGAGGGCGAGGGCGAAGGCGGCGCGCCGACGCGCAGCCGCAAGACGCTCGTCATCCTCATCGCCGTGCCGCTGCTGCTGGGCGGGATCGGCGCCGGCCTGTGGTTCTCCGGCCTGCTCAAGGGGCTGATCGGCGGCAAGCCGCCCGAGGCCGCGGTGGGCGAGGCCACGCCGGACGGGCAGCAGCAGTCGGCGCAGCAGGCCGTGCCCGCGCCGCGCCCGCCGCCGGTCTTCCTCGACATGCCGGAGATCATCGCCAACCTGAACGTCGGCAACCGCCGCACCGCCTTCATCAAGCTGCGCAGCAAGCTCGAACTCGCCCGGCCCGAGGACAAGGCCGTGGTCGAGGCCGCGATGCCGCGGCTGCAGGACCTCTTCACCACCTACCTCAGGGAGATCCGGCCGGAGGAACTGCGCGGCAGCGCCGGCACCTGGCGGCTGCGGGAGGAGCTGCTCGCGCGCGCCAACGTCGCCGTCGCCCCCGCGAAGGTGGTGGACGTGCTCTTTCTCGAGATGCTGCAGCAGTGACCGCGGCGCGGGAGGCAGGCACCGCATGAGCGGCCAGTCCGAGGAAGAGATGGCCGCCGCCTGGGCGGAGGCCATGGAGCAGGAAGGCACCCCCGCCCCGACGCCGGAGGCGGGCGCCGCGCCGGCGCCTGACGCCGCCGCGCCGGATTCCGCGCGCGTGCTCAACCAGGCCGAGATCGACAGCCTGCTCGGCTTCGGCGGGGAGGAGAAGACCGAGGACCAGCAGACCGGCATCGAGCGCATCGTCAGCGCGGGGCTCATTTCCTATGAGCGCCTGCCGATGCTGGAGATCGTCTTCGACCGGCTGGTGCGCATCACCTCGACATCGCTGCGCAACTTCACCTCGGACAACGTCGAGGTATCGATCGACGGCATCATCAGCCTGCGCTTCGGGGACTACCTGAACTCCGTGCCGCTGCCGGCGATGCTCGCGGTCTTCAAGGTCGAGGAATGGGACAATTTCGGGCTGCTGGTGGTGGACAGCCCGCTGATCTACTCGGTGGTGGACGTGCTGCTGGGCGGACGGCGCGGCACCGCGGCGATGCGCATCGAGGGGCGCCCCTACACCACCATCGAGCGCACGCTGGTCGAGCGCCTGATCACCGTGGTGCTGGCGGATCTGACCACCGCCTTCGCGCCGCTGAGCGAGGCCACCTTCCGCTTCGAGCGACTGGAGGTGAACCCCCGCTTCGCCGCGATCTCCCGCCTCTCCAACGCCTGCGTCCTGGTGCGCCTGCGCATCGACATGGAGGATCGCGGCGGGCGGGTCGAACTGCTGCTGCCCTACGCGACGCTCGAGCCGGTGCGTGAACTGCTGCTGCAGCAGTTCATGGGCGAGAAATTCGGCCGCGATTCCATCTGGGAAAGCCACCTCGCCGAGCAGCTCCGCCACACCGAGCTGTCGCTGGACGTGGTGCTGGACGAGCAGACCATGCCGCTCTCCGCGGTGACCGGGCTGCGCCGCGGCGATTGCATCACGCTGGGTACCGCGCCCGGATCGCCCGTACGGCTGCGCTGCGGCGACGTCCCGCTCTTCGACGCGGAACTCGGCCGGCGCGAGAGCCGGCTTGCCGTGCGCATCCTGCGCGAGGTGTCGGGGCAGCAGGACTGACGGGGATCTGAGGTGCAGGGGCACGCTGGAATGAGGGGGATCTGACACGCATGGGCACGCTGGAATGAGGGAGGTCTGACGCGCATGGGCACGCTGGAATGGATGCTGCAGGTCGCGGTGATCGCGCTGCTCGGCGCGGCGCTGCCCTATGTGCTGCGGCTCGAGCGCGCGCTGCGCGCGCTGCGCCAGGATCGCGGGGCGCTGGAAGGCTCCGCCGCAGGGCTCGCCGAAGCGACGCGCATGGCGGAGGCCGCGTCGCTGCGCCTGCGCGCCTCGGCCGAGACGGCGGGGCGGCAGGTCGCGGAGAAGCTCGCCGCCGCCGAACCGCTGCGCGACGACCTGCACTACCTCGTCGAACGGGCCGAGGGTCTCGCCGACCGGCTCGACGGCCTCGTGCGGCAGGCGCGGGCGGCGGCACCGGCGCTCGGCGCCGCCGCCCCCGTCCCCGCGGGCGCAGCCGCGCCCCTCCTTCATGGCGCAGCCGCGACCATGTCCGCGCCGGGCCGCAGCCGGGCGGAGCAGGATCTGCTGCGTGCCCTGGTCCAGCGCCGCGCCAGCCCGGGGGAGGCATGATGCCGCCCTTGCCCCGCCCGCGGCTGCTGCCGGCGCTGGTCGGCAGCATCGTGCTGTTGCTGATGGTGAAGCTGGGGGGCGCCGGGATCGCGGCGCTCGACCCGGTGATCGAGCGGGCCGAAACCGGGTCCGCCGCGCGGACGCCTGGGCTGATCGCCACCGCGCAGGCGCAGGCGCAGCCGCAAGGCCAGGCGCCGACGCCGGCTGCCCCGACGGCGCCCGCCCACCCGGCCGCGCCGCCCGCCCTCGCAGCCGCCGCAGCCGGAAAGCCGGAGGCCGCCTGCGAGGTCCGCCGCACCGACGCGGCGGAACGTGCCCTTCTGGAACAGCTCCGCGCCCGCCGCACCGACATCGAGGCGCGCGAGCAGGCCGTGGCGGAGCGCGAGGTGCTGCTTGCGGCGTCCGAACGCCGCCTCGCCGAGCGGGTCGATGGCCTCGCCGCGCTGCAGGCCCGGATCGAGGCCGCCGAGCAGGCACGCAGCGAGCGCGAGGAGCAGGGCTGGCGGCAGATGGTCAAGCTCTACGAGGGCATGCGCCCGCGCGAGGCTGCCGCGATCTTCGAGGAGCTGGACATGCCCGTGCTGCTGCAGATCCTCGCCCGCATGGGCGAACGGAAGGCGGCGCCCGTGCTCGGCGCCATGCGCCCGGAGCGCGCGCGCCTCGTCACCGCCGAGCTGGCGCGCCATCGCGCCGCCGCCCCCACGAACTGACCCACCGGCGAGCAAGGAGGCGCCGCAAGCCCATGGACAAGTCCACACCCGTGCTGATCGTCGACGACTACAAGACCATGCTCCGCATCATCCGCAACCTCCTCAAGCAGCTCGAATTCGAGAACGTGGAGGAGGCGACGGACGGGCAGGAGGCGCTCGCCAAGCTGCGCGCCGGCAATTTCGGCCTGGTCATCAGCGACTGGAACATGACGCCGATGACCGGTCTCGACCTGCTGAAGGAGGTGCGCGCCGATGCCCGCCTGAAGGCGACGCCCTTCATCATGATCACCGCCGAGAGCAAGACCGAGAACGTCGTCGCCGCCAAGCAGGCCGGCGTCTCCAACTACATCGTCAAGCCGTTCAACGCGGAGACGCTCCGCGACAAGATCGAGAAGGTGATGGCGCATGCCTGACGGAATCGGCTCCCCTCCCGACCCGATCGAGCAGGCCGTGCGCGCCGTGCTCGGCAGCATGTCGGGCGACCTGACCGTGACCGAGGCCGCCCTGCTGGCCGAGCTCGAAGCCCTGGGGCGGGAGGTATCCCGCGCCAAGTCGGAGATCGCCGCGCTGCAGGTGGAGGACATCACCGCAAGCCATATCCCGGCCGCGACGGACGAACTCGATGCCGTGGTGGCGCATACCGCGACCGCGACGAACGAGATCCTCGATGCCTGCGAGGTGCTGGAGGGGCTGCAGCCGCAGCTTCCCGCCGAGGCGGGGGCCGCCCTCTCCGGCGCCGTCACCCGCATCTACGAGGCCTGCAGCTTCCAGGACATCACCGGCCAGCGCATCAGCAAGGTGGTGAACGCGCTGAAGACGATCGAGGCGCGTGTCGCGGCGGTCAGCAGCCGGTTCGGCAGCGCCGCGGCCGCCCCCGCATCCGCCGAGGACGCCGCGCCGAAGACCGAGGGCGAGGCCCTGGCGAACGGCCCGCAGCTTCCCGCGGCGGCAAGTTCCCAGGCCGAGATCGATCGCCTGCTGGCGAGTTTCGACTGATGCGCCGGCGCGTCGCGGCAGCGGTCGGCCTGAGCCTGCTCGGCGTGCCGGGGCTGGCGACGGCGGAGACCCGGCTTCTCGTCCGCACTGGCGAGCATCCCGGTTTCGGCCGCCTCGTGCTGGAGGCGCCGGATGGCACCCTGCCGGCGCATCGGCTGGAGCAGGCGGGCGACCGCGTGCTGCTACGCCTCGCGGCACCGGCGAGCTTCGACCTGCGCGGCGCCCGGCGACTGCCGCGCAACG
>JAIYAI010000325.1 GCA_027489135.1 Acetobacteraceae bacterium | reverse complement strand
GCGGTTCTCGACGCGCTTCGGGTTGGTGGCGAAGCGCGGGTCGGCCAGCAGGTGCTCCTGGCCGAAGGCCTTGCAGAAGCGCTCGAAGGTCGGGTCATTGCCGACCGCGAGGATGATGTAGCCGTCCTTCGTCGGGAATTCCTGGTAGGGTGCGATGTTCGGGTGCTGGTTGCCGAGGCGCGGCGGGTTTTCGCCCGTCGCGATGAAGTTCATGCCCTGGTTGGCCAGCCAGGCGACATGCGTATCGAGCATGCCGATGTCGATCTGCTGACCCTCGCCGGTCGCGTGGCGGTGGTTCACCGCCGCCAGGATGCCGATGCAGCCATAGAGGCCGGCGAAGAGGTCCGCGACAGGGACGCCCACCTTCTGCGGGCTGCCATTCGGCTCCCCGGTCAGCGACATCACGCCGCCCATGGCCTGGATCAGCGCGTCGTAGCCCGGGCGCGGGGCATAGGGGCCGGTCTGCCCGAAGCCGGTGATGGAGCAGTAGATCAGGCGCGGGAATTTCGCCTTCAGCTGGTCATAGCCCAGGCCGTACTTCGCCAGCGCGCCGACCTTGAAGTTCTCGACCAGGATGTCGCAGTGCTCGAGCAGCTTCAGGACGACCGCCTGGCCCTCCTTCGTCGCGATGTCCAGCGTGACCGACTTCTTGTTGCGGTTCACGCCGAGGAAATACGCGCTCTCCTTGGTCTCCGGCCAGAACGGGGGCGCGAAGCCGCGGGTATCGTCGCCGGCGCCGTTGCGCTCGATCTTGATCACCTCGGCGCCGAGGTCGCCCAGCATCTGCGTGCAGGTCGGGCCCGCGAGGACGCGGGTGAGGTCGAGGACGCGCAAACCTGCGAGGGGTCCGGCGGGCTGGGACATGGCGAAGGTCTCCGGGAGGTGGCGCAGGCTTAGCCGGGGGGGCGCGGCAGGGGCAAGGCGCGGGACGGCCCGCACCCCTCGACACCCGCGAGACCGCACGGCAAGAACCGCTACCGGCGCACCCGTGTCGAGGAATGGTGGATGCAGGCTCAAGCAGGCAAGGCCGCGCCGATCCTCGCCCTTGTCGGCCTCGTCGTCGTGCTGGCGCTGCCCTTCGGCCTGGTCGACCTGCCGCCGATGACCGACCTGCCGAACCACGCCGCCCGCTACTACCTGGAGACTCACGCGGTTCCCGGCGTTGCCGGGCACTACCGCATCAGCATGCGGCCGCTGCCGAACCTCCTCGGCGACCTGATCGTGATGGGGCTGACGCCGCTCATCGGCTTTACCGCCGCCGTCACGGCGCTGCTGATCCTGGCCGCCCTGCTGCCGGTGTTCGCCTGCATCTGGCTGCACCGGGCGCTGTTCGGGGGGCCGCACTGGTGGCCGTTGGCCAGCGGCCTGTTCGCCTTCCACGGCCTGTACCTGATGGGCTTCCTCAACTTCAGCCTCGGCCTCGGCCTCGCCATGGGCGTCACGGCGTTCTGGATCGCCGTCTCGGCGACGCGCCCGGTTGCGGCCATCCTCGCCTTCGCGCCGCTCGCCCTGCTGGCCGCGCTGGCGCATGCCTTCGGGCTGCTCTTCCTGGTCCTGCTGGTCGGCTGTTTCGAGATCGAGCGGGCCTGGCAGGGGCGCGCCGACCCGCGCCAGGCCGTCCTGGGCCTCCTGCGCCGTGGAGCGGCGCTGACGGTCGCGGCCCTGCCCGCGCTCTGGCTGACGGCGCAGGCCGTCGTCGCCTCGCAGGACTCCTCCGTCTACGACTGGGGGACATGGCGGGAACGGGCCGCGGCGTTCCTCACCCCCTTCGCCACCTACCATGAGCGGGTCGACCTCGCGACGGCGGCGCTGTTCTGCCTCCTGCTGCTCGCGGTCCTGCTGACCGGACGGCTCCGCATCCGCCTGATGACGGGATTGTGCCTGGCCGTCGCGGCGGTCCTTTTCCTGGCGGTGCCCCAGACGACGAGTTTCGGACCGGCCGTCGTCGCGCCCCGCTTCGCGGTCTTCGCCGCCTTCCTGATCTGCGCCGGCGCGCGGCCCGATCTCTCCGGCCGGCCCGCGATCCTGGCGAAGTCCCTCGTCGCGCTGCTGCTCGCCACCAAGCTGGCGGTCATCGGCCTGGCCTGGCGGGCGTGGGAGCCGCAGCTGGCCGACCTGCGCCGCGCGCTGCAGGCGGTGGAACCCGGGTCCCGCGTGGCGACGGTGACGGTCGGGCGGAGCGCGGCCTCGCGGCCCTATTTCGAGGACCAGATCGCCCGCGCGATGCTCAGCTTCACCCGTTTCCGGGCCGACGCGAACCTCGGGGCCCTGGCGGTGCTGGACCGCGGGGCCGTCTGGCCGGCGCTGTTTGCCTATACGGGACAGCAACCTCTGGCGCGGATCGGCCCCTTCGCGGGGCACCCGATCGTGATGAACCCGCTGCCCTCCCGCGACATCCTGGATGCGGATCGCGCGCCGGGGCAGTGGAACCCCTCGCTGCCCGCGGCAAAGCGCGAGGATACCGAGTCGGCCTGGGCGCGTTGGCGGCAGGAGTTCGACTACGTGCTGGTCATCCATGCCGGCGCCGCAGCCGACCACGACAGCTTCCTGCCCGACCGCCTGGCGCTGGTCCGCAGGGACGGCTTCGCGGCGCTGTACCGCGTGCTGCCGCCCTAGCGACGCCCCCCGCCCTTTCCCGCATGGCCCCTCCGGGACTATGCACGCCGTGAAGAGGAGCCCCGTCATGCTCGACCGCCCCATGCCCACCCCCGCCGCCCCGCTGCTCGATCCCTTCGCGCTGGCCAAGGCGATGTCGGGCTACCACTTCATTGGCGGCGGCTACGTGCCCGCCCGCAGCGGCAAGTCCTTCGCCGTGGTCAACCCGGCGACCGGCGTGCAGGTGGCCCACGCCGCCGAGGGCGACGCCGCGGATGTCGACGCCGCGGTCGAGAACGCCGCCGTCGCGCAGAAGGCCTGGGCCAAGGTGCCGGCCCGCAAGCGCGGCGCCATGGTGCATGCCTGCGCCGCGCTGCTGAAGGAACATCAGGAGGAGCTGGCGAAGCTCATCGCGCTGGAGACCGGCAAGGCGCTCCGCACCGAAAGCCGCGTCGAGGCCGGCGTCGTCGCCGACGTCTTCGAGTTCTTCGGCGGCCTCGGCTCCGAGCTGAAGGGCGAGAGCGTGCCCTTCGCGCCCAACGTGCTCTCCGTGACGGTGCGGGAACCGCTGGGCGTCGTCGGCGCGATCATCCCCTGGAACGTGCCGATGCTGCTGATGGCGCTGAAGGTCGCGCCGGCGCTGGTGGCCGGCAACAGCGTCGTCGTGAAGTCGGCCGAGGAGGCGCCGCTCGCGGTGCTGCGCATCTGCGAGCTGATGAACCGCATCCTGCCGCCGGGCGTGTTCAACATGCTGTCGGGCTTCGGCCCCGAATGCGGCGCGCCGCTGGTGGGCCATCCTAAGGTGCGCAAGGTCACCTTCACGGGTTCGGTGGAGACCGGGAAGATCGTGGCGAAGGCGGCGGCCGAGAAGCTGATCCCGGTGACGCTCGAGCTCGGCGGAAAGTCGCCGATGATCGTCTTCGCCGATTGCGACTTCGACAAGACCGTCTCCGGCGCGCTGACCTCCATGCGCTTCACCCGCCAGGGGCAGAGCTGCACCGCGGCATCGCGCATCTATGTCGAGCGCCCGATCTACGACCGCTTCGTGGCCGCCATGAAGTCGGCGGTGGACGGCATGGTCATGGGCGACCCGCTCGATGAGAAGACCGATATCGGCACCATCATCAGCGAGGGCCAGCTTGAGAAGGTGAAGGGCTTCATCGCGGAAGGCACGGCGACCGCCGGCGCCAACGCGCTGGTCTGCAGCGCGATGCCGTCCGATCCCGCGCTGAAGAAGGGCCTTTTCATACAGCCCGTGATCTTCACGGGGCTGACGAAGGACAGCCGCCTGGTGCGCGAGGAGATCTTCGGCCCCGTCACGGTGATCGCGCCCTTCGACGACCCGGAGAGCGTGCTGGCCGAGGCGAATGACAGCGAGTACGGGCTGGCGGCGAGCCTCTGGACCAACAACCTCAAGGTCGGGCTGGATCTCGCGCACCGGCTCGAAGCCGGCCTCGTGCAGATCAACCAGAACCTCGTGGTGCAGGCGAACCTCAGCTACGGCGGCGTGAAGAGCAGCGGCCTCGGCAAGGAAGCGAGCCTTGAGGCGATGCTGGAGCACTTCACGCACAAGAAGACCATCATGGTGAACATGGCCTGACCAGGCCCCCTTCCTTCCCCCGCTGGCGGGGGAGGGCCAGGGTGGGGGTGGCTTTTCCTGCGCGTCGGCCCTTCACGCCGCGCCCGCCATGGCGTCTCATCGGCCCCGACACAGCCGGCGAGTCCCCATGCCCTCCCCCAATCCCCGCATCCCCTTCGCCCTCGAATCCGACGTGCCCCCCCTGCCGCCCTTCCGCGGCAAGCGGGTCATCGTGAACATCGCCGTCAACGTCGAGCACTGGCCCTTCGACCGCCCCATGCCGCGCGCCGTCATCCCGCCGCCGCATGGCGCGCAGGGGCCGGTGCCGGACGTGCCGAATTTCGCCTGGGTCGAATACGGGCTGCGCGTCGGCATGGCGCGGCTGCTTGATCTCTGCCGCGATCTCGGCGCGCCGGCCTCGGCGCTCACCAACGCCACCATCTGCACCGAATACCCGCGCCTCGCCGAAGCCATGCTGCAGGCGGGGTGGGAGTTCGTCGGCCACGGCCTCGACCAGCAGGCGCTGGCCCGGGTCGCCGACGACAAGGCCTGGGTCGAACAGTCTCTCGCCATCATGCGCCGCTTCTCCGGCCAGCCGGTGCGCGCCTGGCTCGGCCCGGGGATGAGCGAGAAGCTCGACACGCCGGACGTGCTGAAGCGCGCCGGCATCGCCTATCTGCATGACTGGATGGTCGACGACGTGCCCTGCTGGATGACGACGGAGGCGGGCCCGCTGCTCGCCATGCCCTACACGGTCGAGTTGAACGACGTACCCGTCTATGTCGTGCAGAACGGCGCGTCCTCGGCGCTGGCGGACCGCATCCGCGACACGCTCGCCTTCTTCGCCCGCGGCGGCTTCGCGCGGACCCGGGTGATGACCGTCGCGCTGCACCCGCACATCATCGGCGTCGCGCACCGGATGGAAAGCTTCACCGAGGCGATGCAGGCCCTGGCCCGCCACCCGGAGGTCGTCTTCGCCACCTCGTCGGAGATCGGCGCCTGGTACGAAGCCCTGGTGCCCGCGCCGGGCTGATCGCTTGCGCGGCGGCGGCGGCGCGGCCAGCCTGCTCGCGACACGGGGACCACCGACCGCATGAGCAGCACCGCCGAGGCCGCCGCCAAGGCCGCCGCCCAGGCCGCCCCTGGGGACTCGCGGCGCCTGCGCCGCGTCGTCGCCGCCACCATCGCCGGCAATGTCCTCGAATGGTACGACTTCGCCGTCTACGGCTACTTCGCCGCGGCGATCGGCCGGCAATTCTTCCCGGGCTCCGACCCCACCGTATCGCTCATCGCCGCCCTCGGCGTCTTCGCCGCCGGCTTCCTGGCACGGCCCTTGGGCGGCATCCTCTTCGGCCATGTCGCGGACCGCATCGGTCGGCGCCAGGCGCTGATCGCCTCCGTCGCGCTGATGGTGGTGCCGACGGTGCTGATCGGCCTGCTGCCGACCTACGCCCAGATCGGCGCCGCCGCGCCCGTGCTGCTACTGCTGCTGCGCATCCTGCAGGGGCTGTCCGTCGGCGGCGAATACGCGACCTCCATGGTCTATGCGGCGGAGCAGGCGCCGGCCCACCGCCGCGCGCTGATCACCAGCGCGACGGGGCTCGGCGCGATCGGAGGGATGCTGCTCGGCAGCGGCGTCGGCGCGGTGGTCAGCGCCATCCTGCTGTCCGAGGGCGTCGATGCCTGGGGCTGGCGCGTCCCCTTCCTGCTCGGCATCCTGCTCGGCGCCGCCGGCCTGCTGCTGCGGCGGGGGCTGGAGGAGCCGCATGCCCCGGCGGCGGCGCCGCAGGGCTCGCCGCTCCTCACCGCGGTGCGGGCGCACTGGCCGGACCTGCTGCGTCTCGTCGGCGTGATCTGCCTCTCCGGCGCCGGCTTCTACCTGATCTTCGTCTATTCCGTGACCTACATGAACGTTGTGCTGCACGACAGCATGCGCGCGGCCTTCGACATCAACACCGCCAGCATCGCGCTGCTGCTGCTGGCCTATCCCTTCGGGGCCTGGCTGTCGGACCGCATCGGGCGCCGGCCTGTGCTGATGCTCTTCGCGGCGGCGATGCTGCTTCTGGCCTGGCCGCTCTATCGCCTGATGCACAGCGCCGATCCCTGGGCGGTGCTGGCGGCGCAATGCGGCCTCACCCTGCTGCTCGGCCCTTTCCTCGGAGTCATCCCGGTGGTGCTGGTCGAGGCCTTCCCGCGCGATCTGCGCTGCAGCGCCGCCGGCCTCGCCTACAACCTGGCCATGGCGCTCTTCGGCGGCATGGCGCCGGCGGCGGCGACCTGGCTGATCGCGCGCACCGCGGACGACATGATGCCGGCGGTGCTGCTGATCGGCGCGGCAGCGGTCTCCCTCGTCGCCGCCGCGACGCTGCGCGAGACGGCGGGCCGGCCGCTGCGGTAACCGGGCCGCAGCGCATTCTCCGCGATACTTAGCGGCACTTCGCGCCTATTGTAGCGATGGCGCGCCCCGCGCCGTGGGAACCACCATGTCTGACAAGGCGGGCTTCGGCCAAGGCTTCGACCTCACCGGGATGATGGGGGGCCTGAAGCCGCCCGGCATGCCCGACCTCGGCGCGCTCGCGCAGCTGCACCAGCGCAACCTCGAGACGCTGATGCAGGTCAACGCGCTGATGCTGGGCGGCGCGCAGGCGCTGGCGCAGCGTCAGATGCAGATCATGCAGGAAAGCGTCTCGGACCTGACCGGCGCGATGCAGGGCCTTGGTGCCACGCCCGGCGCCATGGCGCAGCCCATGGCCGCGGCGCAGGCCGCTTGCGCCAAGGGCTCGGCCCATCTGAGCGAGATGGCGGCGATGGTCCAGCGCACCGGCGCCGAGGCCGTGGCGCTCCTGGAGCGCCGCTTCGGCGAGGCGATGGCGGAGATGGGCGCGCTCGGGCCGAAGGGCTGAACGCGGAGCGGCTTGCGAGGCGCCCCCTCGCGCGATGTAATCCCGGGCCGGGCCGGACGGGCTCGCGGGGGAAATCGCATGCCAGTCTCGCGCCGCGGTCTGCTCGCAGGCCTCGCCCTGCTGTCGCCGGCGGCGCGCGCCCAGGCGCCGTGGCGCCCGGACCGTCCGGTCCGCGTCATCGTCCCCTTCGCCGCCGGCGGCAACACCGACGTCGTCATCCGCACCGTCATCCAGCCCATGGGCGAGCGCATGGGCCGCCCCATCGTGGTCGAGAACCGGGCGGGCGGCGCCGGCAGCCTGGGCGCCGAGCTGGCCGCCCGCGCCGCGCCCGACGGCACCACGCTGCTGGCCGGCTCCGGCGGGTCGATGACCGCGGCACCCGTGCTGCAGGCCCGGCTGCCCTACGACCCGCTGACGGATTTCGCCCCCATCGGGCTTGTGGCGCGGGTGCCGATCGTGCTCGTGCTCGGGCCGAAGCTGGATGTCGCCAGCTGGGACGCGCTGCTGGCGCGGGCCAAGGCGCGGCCCGGGACGATCGACGTCGCCTCCCCCGCCGTGGGCAGCACGGCCCATTTCGCGCTCGAGCTGCTGAACCACGCGACGGGCGCGAACCTGACCCATGTGCCCTATCGCGGCGGCGGGTCGCTGGTGGCGGACCTCATCGCCGGCACCTTCGACGCCTCGCTGCTGGAACTCTCGACCGCCCTGCCCCTGGCGCGGGAGGGCAAGGTGCGCATCCTGGCGACGGCCAGCGACCGCCGCGTGCCGCAGATCCCGGACGTGCCGACCTTCATCGAGCGCGGCGTCGCCGGCTTCACCAGCACGAGCTTCACTGCCCTGCTGCTGCCCGCCCGCGCCGCGCCGGAGGTGGTGGAGGCCTGGCACCAGGCGCTGCTGGCGGCGCTCGCGGACCGTGCCACGGCGGAGAAGCTGGTCGCGCTGGGTTGCGTGCCGGCGGGGCCGGAGGAGGCATCGCCGGCCGGCCTCGCCACCTATCTCCGGGAGGAGATCGCCCGCTACCGCCAGGCCGCGCGCCTCGCCGGCCTGCAGCCGCAATAGGGAACCGTCATGCGCGCCGTCTCCCTCGTCGTCCTGCTCGTCCTGGCCGCCTGCGCGGACCAGGCGCCGCCACCGGCGCAGGCCGCCGCGGCGCCCACCGAATGCGCGTCGCACGAGCCCGAGTTTCGTCCCCTGATCGGCATGACGGAGGCCGAGGTGCGCACGGCGCTCGCCGCCATGCCGGGGATCCGCAGCGTCCGCAGCGGCCCGCCGAACGCGCCGATGACCAGCGACTTCCGCATCGACCGCGCGACCATCGTGGTCAGCCGCGGCCGCGTGATCCGCATCGGCTGCGGGTAGCCCAGCCCGGGATCCACACCGGCTGCGGGTAGCCCAACCCGGGATCCACGCCTGCTGCGGGCAGGGCTTGATCCGCGCGCAAAGCCCTGCGGATCATGCGCTGCCCACATGCTCCGTCGCGCGAGCCATGCCCCCGGTGATCCTCACTTCAAGCGTGAACGCCGGACGTGGCATCACCGAAGGCGTGAATCACGCGACACATCAGGAGCCCAGACCATGATCCGCGCTTCTGTGCGCGCGGATCATGGTCCAGGACGATCACGCTCCGGGGTCCGCGCTCAGTCGATGGTGATGTTGGCCTCGCGCGTCAGCCGCCCGACCAGCGCCATCTGCTCCGCCACGTAGCGACCGAAATCGGCGGGCGTGCTGCCAACCGGCGTCATGCCGATCTGGTCCAGCCGATCCCGTACGGCCTGCTGGCCCAGCGCCTGCGCCGCGGCCTGTTGCACCCGCGTTGTCACCTCCGGCGGCGCGCCGGCGGGGGCGAAAATGCCGCCCCATTCGATCCATTCGTAGCCCGCCATGCCGGCCTGCTCGAGCGTCGGCAGGGTGGGTAGTCGCGGCATGCGCGCCCGCGTCGTGACGGCGAGCCCCTTCAACCGCCCCTCCTGCGCCAGCAGCGAGGAGGAGGCCGCGGTGCCGATATGAAACTGCACGCTGTTCGCCAGCAACGCCTGCACCGCCGGCGCGCCGCCGCGGAAGGGCACATGCGTCGCCTCCCACCCCGCGCGCTGCAGGAACAGCACCGCGGCGTAGTGGGAGGAGGAGCCGTTGCCCGCGCTGGCATAGGCCAGCGGCTGTCCCGCCGCAGCGCGGGCGCGACCGAGGGCGAGGAACTCCTCGATGGTCGAGACGGGCAGCGAGGGATGCGTCACCAGGATCAGCGGCATGGCGCTGAGCTGGGTGATCGGCGCGAAGGCACGGCTGTAGTCGAAGGCCAGGCCCTTCACGAGATGCGGCGCCGCGGCGTGGGACGACGCATCGAAGAGCAGCGTGTGCCCGTCATTGGCCTGCGCCACCGCGGCCGCGGCGATGGTGCCCGTCGCGCCGGGCCGGTTCTCCAGCACCAGAGGCTGGCCCAGCGCCTCGCCCATGGCGGGGCCGATCAGGCGCGTCACGGTGTCGATGGCGCCGCCGGGCGGGAAGCTGATGATTGCGCGGATCGGGCGGCTGGGCCAGGGCGCCTGGGCGAGCGCGGGCAGGGGCAGCGCCGTGGCGGCGGCAGCCAGCAGAAGCCCGCGGCGGCGGGGCAGGAGCGGAGCGGTCATGGAGGCATCCCGGGCTTCGGTTCGTTCCGCCTCACATGGTCGGGAGGCGGGCGGATTTCACCCCCGCTCGCGCCCCAGGGGGTGCGGGGGTCATCCCCGCTTGCGTCCAAGGGGTGCGGGGGTCACCCCCGCTCGTGCCCCATGGGGTGCGGGGGTCACCCCCGCTCGCGCCAAGGCGTCCTGGCCCAGAGTGCGCGGTAACGCTCCTGCAGCGCGCCGAGCTGGCCGAACCATTCGGCGCCGGGGATGAAGCGCACCTCGGTGAACTGCGCCTCCAGGGCCTGGGCGAAGGCGGGATCGCGCGCGGCATCCGCCACCGCCTCCCGGAGGCGCGCCAGGATCGGCTCCGGCGTGCCCGCCGGCGCGATGAGGCCGCGGTCGGAGGACATCACGACATCGAGGCCGATCTCGCGGAAGGTCGGCACGTCGGGCGCGAAGCGGGATCGCGCCGGGCCGGCCTGCACCAGCATGCGCAAGCCATCCGGCGCGCCCATCACCTCGCCCACATTGAGGCCGACGCTGTCCACCTGCCGCGCCAGCAGCGCCGTGCGCACCGGCGCCGAACCGGGATAGGTCACGTGGGTCATCCGGATGCCCGCCGCCTCCTGCAGCAGTACAAGCTGCAGATGGTCGTCGGTGCCCGCGCCGGAGGTGGCGAAGGTCAGCCGGTCCGGTTCCGCCTTCGCCGCGGCGATCAGCGCCTGGATGTCGCGCCAGGGCGCCGCGGCGTTGACGCTGATGGCGTTGGGGTCGGAGGCGATCTGGCCGATGCCGGCGAAGTCTTCCAGCTTGAACTGGGCCTGCCGCTCGATCGGGATGGTAATCAGCGTCGGCATGGTCGCGGCGCCGATGGTGTGGCCGTCGGGGCGGGCGCGGGCGACCGAGGCCATGGCGACCTCCGTCCCCGCGCCGGGGCGGTTGATCACCACCACCGGCCCGCCGAGACGCGCCTCGAGGAAGCGCGCGAAGCTCCGCATGTTGAGGTCGGTGCCGCCGCCGGCGGCGAAGCCGACGACGATCTCAACCGGTCGCTCGGGGAAGCGCGGCGCCTGGGCGAGGGCGGGGGCCGCAAGGCTGGCGGCGCCCGTGGCAAGCAATGCGCGGCGAGTGATGGTCATGGGGCGATTCTCCCGGCTGGTTCGCCCCGCATCCTACATCACGAAGACACCCTTCCCACTCGTCTGCCGGTCGAACAGCCGATAGGCCTCGTCCGCCTGGTCGAGCCGCCAGTGGTCGGTGAACAGCGCGTCAACGTCGATCTTCCGGTCGACGACGAAGCGCGCGCACTCCGCCTGGCCGATGGTCGAGAAGGTCCAGGAGGCAATGATGCTGGCCTGGCGGCGCAGCATGTCCGGGCTGACGTCGATGGTGACCTCGTTGCCCTCGCCGACGAAGCAGCAGGTGCCCCAGACCTTCAGTGCGCGGATCGCCTGGACCCGCGCCTCGGGTGCCGCGGAGGTGTCGAGCGTCAGGTCCGCGCCTTCGCCATGCGTCAGGTCGCGGATCGCGGAGACGGCGTCGTTCGATCCCGGGTTCACCACCTCCGCCGCGCCGAAGGCCTTCGCCCGCTCCAGCCGCTCCGGCGAGATGTCGAGCGCGATGACACGCGCGCCCATTGCCGCGGCAAGCTGCGTGGCGGAGAGGCCCACCGGCCCCTGGCCGAAGATCGCGATGGTGTCGTTGCCCGAGACATTCAGGCGGCGCAGCGCGCCATAGGCCGTGCCGGTGCCGCAGGAGATCGCCGCGCCCGCGCTGAAGGTCAGTTCCTCCGGCAGGGCCACCAGCGTACTGGCCGGCACCGCCATGAACTCGGCATGCCCGCCATGGCTGTTGTTGCCATAAACCTTGATCGCGGTCTTCTGGCAGAGCTGCTGCCAGCCCGTGCGGCAATGCCCGCAGGTGGTGCAGCCCTGGTAGTGGTGCACCATCACCCGGTCGCCGACCTTGGCGGCGCGCGGATCGACGCCGGGACCCACGGCGGCGACCACGCCGCAGGGCTCATGCCCCGCGATGACCGGGCCCGCGGCGGCGGGGATGCCGCTCGCCTGGCGGACGCCCTTGGGCCGCCGGTAGTGCTTGAGGTCGGAGCCGCACATGCCGCTCGCCTTCATCTGCAGCACCACCTCGCCGAAGCCCGGGGTCGGGTCGTCGAAGCGCATCAGGTCCAGCGTCCGGTCGCCGGTGAACACCACGCCGCGCATCGCCTCTGTCTCCTCCTGGTCGTTGTTGCCAGGGTCGGGCGCCGCGCGGGCCGGATCAAGGGCCCCGAAGCACGGATCAGCGTACGCGGGGCGGTCCAAAGCGCGTCAACGCCAGCGCCGCGCCGAACCGCTCCTCCCGCTCCACCGGTCGCGCCGCGGCCAGGGCGGCATGCAGAGCCGGCACGGCTTCGTCACGCGCCACCAGCCAGACCGCGGGCGCGCCCGCGGTCGCCGCCAGGGCGCGGGTGATGTCAGCCTCCGCCACCTCCGGCAGTGCGGGGGATCCGTAGGGATAGCGGTTGGGCAGGCCGAGCGCCGGATAGGGCGCCGGCAGGGGCGTCAGCGGCCGCGCCGCCCCGGCGCGGTCGAGATAGAGCGCCAGCGGGATCGCCACGTCGGTCAGCACCACCAGCACGGGCGCCCCGGGGTCCGCGGCCGCCAGCGCGCGCGCCAGCGCGTCATAGGGCTCGTCGCGGCGCTCCGGGTAGCCGCGCACGGCGCCGATGCCGAACAGCAGCACCAGCGCACCGGCCGCCAGGTGGCGCGATCGTCCAGGCAGCCCGGCCCAGAGCCCGGCGGCGACCAGCAGCAGGACCGGCACCGTCACCGGCAGCAGGGTGCGCACCGCGAAGACGGGGGCGCCGACAAGGCTGATCGCCAGCGCCGCCGCCACCGGCAGACCCGCGCAGCAGGCCAGGAGCAAGGCCCGCTGCCAGCCGGCGCGACGCAGCACCACCCAGAGCCCGAGCGTGGCGAGTGCAAGCATCGATCCCAGCACGGCGAAGCCCGCCGCGCCGTCGCCCACCGGAACAGGCTGCAGCAGCGTCTGCAGCACCATCCGCGCCCGGTACGGGGTCAGCGGCGCCATCCAGCTCCCCTGCCCCCAGTCGGCGCCGCGGGCGAGCAGGGCGCCAAGCCAGGGCGCCAGCAGCAGCAAGATCGCCGCTGCCGCCAGCAGCAGCCCGCCGAGCGCCCGCCAGCGCGCCGGATGCGCCAGTGCCGCGACGCCGAGCGGCAGGAAGATCGCCGCCACGAAGAGCCCGGCGATGCCGTGCAGCCAGCCTGTCGCCGCGCCGGCGAGGACGAGGCCCGCCAGGGTCCCAGGCCGCGCGCCGCCGGAGTCGAGGTCGCGCAGCCAGCGCATGGCGAAGAGCAGCAGCGTCGTCGCCGCCAGGGTCAGCGCCGCATAGGGCCGCGCCTCCTGCCCGAAATGGATCTGCGGCGCGGCCATGGCCAGGCAGAGCGCCGCCAGCAGCCCCGCCCCGGCGAAGCCACCGCCGGCAGGGCCGGGCCCGTCGGGTGAACGCCGCCCCGCAGGGCCAGGCCCGTCAGGGGAGAGCCTCGCGCCGCGATCCGGCATCTCCGCGAGGATGCGCCAGGCCAGCGGCAGCACGGCCAGGCTGCACAGCACGCTGGGCAGGCGCAGCGCGACCTCGCCCTCGCCGAACGGCCGGACCAGCTTGAGCAGGCTGTAATAGGCGGGGGGATGCGGCTCATAGGCCGGCGCCTCGCCCCAGAGCGCACCCCAGGGCAGCCGCGCGAACCAGAGGCTCATCGCCTCGTCGAGCCAGAAGGGACGGCTGATGTCGATCAGGCGCGGCAGCAGCGCGACGCCGAGGAGGAGGAGCAGGACGGCCGGCAGCAGCAGCCGGCCGCGCCGCGTCATGTCGCCGCCTTGCGCGCCCGGACGAAGGCGCTGAGGCCGGCGAGGCGATTGGCCGGAAACACCGGCAGCTCGGCGCGGCAGGCGCCGAGCAGCACGCTGTTGGCCAGCGCGCCATGCATGCGCATCTGGCTCTTCGCCTCCATCTTCCCGCCCGACAGCAGCCTGCCCGCCATCCGTGCCGCCACAGCGAGGGGGAAGACCGCGCCGAAGTAGTAGGCGCCGCGCTCGACCTCGAGCCCCGCGGCGCGCGCGACGCCCTCGATCTGCGCCAGGGTGTAGCGGCGGCGATGCTCGAGGAAGATGTCATGCCCGCTCCAGAGCCACTGGAAGGCGGGGACGGTGATGACGAAGCGGGCGCCGGCGGGGGCGGGATCGGCGTACATCCGCAGCAGGCCGACATCGTCGTCGACATGCTCCAGCACGTCCATCAGCAGCACGAGGTCGGCCGGGTCGTGCTCCACCCCGCGGCGGAACAGCAGCGGCTTGCCATGCGCGATGGTGTCGCTGTCGGCCGGGTAGCCGGGATCGACGCAGGTGGCCGAGGTCGCGCCCGTGCGTGCCAGCACCTGGCGGGAGAAGAAGCCCGACCCCGCGCCGACATCAAGCACCTGGCGCGGCGAGAGGTCGCCGATCAGCCGCAGCAGGGCCGCCGCCTTGGCCTGGTAGTACCAGTGGCTCTCGACCTGCTCGCCGAGGATCTCCAGTTCCTTGAGGTCCATGCGTCAGATGTCCTGCCTGCCGGTGCGGTCCGGGGGAAAAAGCTCGTCCACCACGTAGAGCGGGCGCGCCTTCACCTCCGTGTAGAGGCGCCCGAGATACTCGCCGATGACGCCGAGCGACAGCAGCTGCACGCCGCCGAGGAACAGCACCACCACCATCAGCGAGGGGTAGCCTGGCAGGTCGATGCCCAGCACCAGGGTGCGCAGCACGATGAAGCTGCCGTAGAGGAAGGCCGAGAGCGCGATCACGGCACCGAGATAGACCCAGACCTGCAGCGGCAGGGTGGAGAAGCTGGTCAGCCCCTGCACCGCGAAGCGCCAGAGCCGGAAGGGCTTCCACTTGGTCGTCCCGGCGCTCCGCGCCGCGCGCTCGAAGGTCACGCCGATGCTGCGGAAGCCGACCCAGGCGAAAAGGCCCTTCATGAAGCGCTCGCGTTCCGGCAACTGCCGCACCACCGCGACGACCCGGCGGTCCATCAGGCGGAAATCGCCGGTGTCCATCGGGATGCGCGTGTCGGCCACCGCATTGAAGACGCGGTAGAAGAGACTGGCCGAGAGGCGCTTGAGGGGGTGGTCCGTGCTGCGGTCGGCGCGCACGCCGTAGACGACGTCGTAGCCCTCGCGCCAGCGCGCGACGAATTGCGGGATCAGCTCCAGCGGGTCCTGAAGGTCGACGTCGATCGGCACCACCGCATCGCCGCGGGCGTGGTCGAGGCCTGCGGACAGCGCCGCCTCCTTGCCGAAATTGCGCGACAGCGACAGGCCGCGGATGCGCGGATCCCGCGCGGCATGCGCCGCGATGACCGCCCGCGTGGCATCGGTAGACCCGTCGTCGACGAAGAGGATCTCCAGGTCGAGGCCGGTGCCGCCGAGCAGCTGGTCCACAGCGGCGAGGAAGACGGGGATCGCCTCCTCCTCGTTCAGCACGGGCACGACGAGGGAGAGCAGGAAGGGATCCGGGCGCGGCAGGCGCGCCGCGGTGCTGGGGCTCTCCTGCGGGGATGGCATCGTGGTCTCCGACCGGGTCGCCGCGGGTTATCATGGATCGCCGCGCCGGCAAAAAGCCCGCGGCCGGAGTCGCTGGGTGCTCCCTGTGTGGCGCCCTGCCCCCGCGCCATCCCGGCGGCAGAGGATCACGGACCCGGTGCGGTCCCGGCACCGGAGAATTCCCGCCCCGGCGCCATCCCGGCGGCAGCGTCGCGGAACCGCGGAATTGGCGCTTCGCAGAGCACGGCGCATCGCCCATATCCTGGGCCCATGCTCCGCGCCGACCGTCCGTCGCCTGCGCCATGCCACCCCGGCAGCCATGAGGCGCCCGCCCCATGCCACCCCGGCAGTCACGAGGCGCCCTCCCAATGCCACCCCGGCAGTCACGAGGCGCCCGCCCAATGCCACCCCGGCAGTCACGAGGCGCCCGCCCCATGCCGCCGCGCCGCCGCCTGATCGCCACGCGCGCCGGCGGGTGGCGGCGCGGCCTTGCCCGCTGGGCCGGGCGCGGGCTGGCGGCCTTCGGCGCCGCCCTGGTGCTCGCCGGGTTCACCCTGGCGGCCATGCTCCGCGCCTCGCTGCCGGCGCCGGAGGCGACGCTGACCATTCCCGCCCTGCAGGCACCCGTGCGCATCACCCTCGACGCCGCCGGCGTGCCGCGTATCGCGGCAGGCTCCGAGCACGACGCCGCCGTCGCCCTCGGCCTGCTGCATGCGCGGGACCGCATGTTCCAGATGGACCTGATGCGGCGGGGCGCGGAGGGCCGCCTCGCCGAGGTTCTCGGCCCGCCCGCCCTGCGCAGCGACCGCTTCGTGCGCACCCTCGGCCTGGCGCAGCGCGCCCGTGCCGATCTGGCGACGCTGCCCGAGGAGACCCGCACCCTGCTCGCCGCCTACACCGCGGGGGTGAATGCCTGGATCGCGGCACGCGGACGGCTCGCGGCGCCGGAGTTCATCGCCCTTGGCCCGCCGGAGCCCTGGGCGCCGGAGCACAGCCTCGCCTGGGCGAAGATCATGGGGCTGTGGCTCTCCGGCGACTGGCGGGCGGAACTGGCGCGGGAGCGGCTTGCGGCGGCCGGGGTACCGATGGCCCGCATCGCCGATCTCTGGCCGCCAGATGAGAGCGCGGGGCGGCCCGACCGCGTCCTCCCGGACCAGCGGGAGACGCGCCGGGACGGATCGCACGACCAGCGGGAGACGCTGCGGCAAGCCTTGCTCAACGAGCGCTACTCGCTGTTGGGCGCATGTCACCTGGACCGGCTCGCGGCCGCCCTGCCCCGCTTTCCCGACGACCCAGGGTCACTGCCGGCGAGCGCCAGCAATGCCTGGGCCGTGGCGCCATCCCGCTCCGCCACCGGCGCGGCGCTGCTGGCGAGCGACCCGCATCTCGGCTTCCAGATGCCCCCCACCTGGTACCTGGCGCGCATCGACCTGCCGGGAAACGTGCCTGGCGGACGGGTCCGCGCAGGCGCGACCAGCCCCGGCGTTCCGCTCATCGTCATCGGCCGCAACGAGCACCTCGCCTGGGGCTTCACAACCACCCATGCCGACACCCAGGACCTCTTCGTCGAGCGCCTGGTGGGCGAAGCCGGCTACCAGACGCCCGACGGCCCCCGTCCCTTCGAGACCCGCATCGAGACCATCCGCGTCCGCGGCCGCGACGCGCCGGAGATGCTGCGGGTGCGCGAGACGCGGCACGGCCCGGTGATCTCCGACCTCGACGAGGCAGTGCGCGCCAGCGCCGGCACCGTGGTGGCGGTTGCCATGGCCAATCTCGCGCCAGCGGACACCGCGGCGCAGGGGCTGCTGGCGCTGAACCGGGCGACCTCCGTCGCCGAGGCCCGCGCGGCGGCGGCCCTGATCACCAGCCCGCCGCAGAACCTGACGGTCGCCGACCGGGCCGGCGGCATTGCGCTGTTCCTGACCGGGCGCATTCCGCGCCGCCCCGGCGGCAATACGGGCTGGCCGGCGCGCGGCTGGGACGGCCGCCAGGCCTGGGACGGCTTCATCTCCTTCGACGCCCTGCCGCATGTCGTGGCGCCGGAGAGCGGCATCGTCGCCAACGCCAACAACCGCGTGGCGCCGCGGGGCGACGACCGGCTGGCGCGGGACTGGCCCGGCGACTGGCGGTTCCGCCGCATCGGCCAGATGCTCGGCGCCGCGCCGCGGCACGATGCCGAGGGCTTCGCCGCGATGCAGATGGACGCCGTGTCGCTGCTGGCGCGCGACCTGCTGGCGCCGGGCGCGGCGTTGCAGCGGGCCCCACGACCGGACGGCGCGGCCGGCGTGGCGCTGGACCTGCTGCGCGGCTGGGACGGGACGGCGGCCGCGGACCGGCCGGAGCCCCTGATCCTCGCCGCCTGGCGGGAGGCGGTGCTGGCCCTGGTGCTGGAGGCCGCCGCCATCCCGCCCGCCGCGCGGCCCGGCGGCAGCCCGGAATTCATGGCCGTGCTGATGGGCCCGGGTGAGCGCGGCGCGGCCCAGGTGGCGGCGTGGTGCGGCGGCGACTGCGCGGCGCTGGCGGCGCGCGCGCTGGAGCGTGCGGTCGCCGGCCTCGCGCCGCGCCACGGCCCGGATCCCGCCGCCTGGCGCTGGGGGCCGGCGCATGTCGCGCGCTTCGAGCACCCGGTGCTGCGCTTCCTGCCGGTGCTCGGGGCCATGACGGCGCGCGGCGCGGCGACAGCGGGCGACGGGGAGACGGTGAACCGCGGGAGCTATCGCGGCCAGGGGTCGGGGGGGGGCGCCGAGCGCTTCCAGAACGTGCACGGGGCGGGGTTGCGGCTGGTCGCGGATCTCGGCGATCCGGACGCGACCTTCGCCATCATCGCCGGTGGGCAATCGGGCCACCCCTTCGCGCCGCATTGGGGCGACCTGGTGCCGGCCTGGGCGGCGGGGCGGATGCTCGTGCTGGACCGAGGGCCGGCGACGGCCGGGCGGATCACACTGGTGCCATGATGGGGCTTGCCGGGCGCCAGCCCATAATCTACTATATAGATAGATGAACAACGAAGACGGCCCGCGGAACGGGCACCGAGAGCGAGATCATAGGGGCCGGCCGCAGAGCGGGCCCCGCACCGAACCGGGACCGAGCGTCCCCCGAGAGCCGCAGGCACACCGCCTGCGGCTCTTTTGCTTTCCAGACCACAACAACAACAACACGGGAGAAACCGTATGATCGATATCCTCGTCCCCCTCATCTTCGCCGGCACGGTCGTGGCGCTGCTGCACCGCGCCATCCAGCAGGCTCGCGCGGCACAGCGGCGGCCCCGGGCGGACCTCGCCGCCTGCCGGGACTTCGACCTCGGCCCCGCGGTCCGGCGCTGGCGGGCCGTCAGCGGCGCCGATGCCGCGGAGGCCGCCCGGGTGGAACGTGCCTTCCGCCGCTGGTTCGCCCTGGTGGCCGCGAGCCCCGTCCCGCTTGGCATGGACAGCCGCCAGGTCGACGCCTTCTGGCACGAGTTGATCTGCTGCACCGCGCTCTACCGCCGCTTCTGCGACGCGGTGGCCGGGCGCTTCATCGACCACGACCCGGAGGGCGGCAGCAGCGCCGGCAGCGCGCGCAGCTGGGCCGCCTGGCGCGCCGCCTATGGCCAGGACCCGGACCCAGCGCTCTGGCCCCGCCCGGCGGAGGCGCTGATCCAGGCGGAGAGCGTGCTCGCCACGGGCGATCCGGCGGTGGTCCGGGCCGGCGCCGGGACGCTGCGGCTGCACTACCCCGGGCTGCGGGAGGCGCGGCGCAGGGGAACGGTGGAGCTTTCGATGGGGTGCTCCGGCGGCAGCCTGGTCGCGGGTTGCGGGGGTGGCGGCGATGGGGGCTGCGGCGGGGATGGCGGCGGCTGCGGTGGCGGGGGCGGCGACTGAGTTCACTCCGCCCGCAGGGGCGGCGCGAAGGCGGCCAGCATGCGGATCAGCTCGGGCTGCCGCGACGCGCCGGTCTTGGTCAGGATCTGGTGCACATGGCTGCGCGCCGTGGCGACGCCGACGCCGAGCGCCGCCGCTGCCTCCGGCACCGTCCGCCCCAGCGCGATCTCGCCGAGGCAGCGGATCTCCGCCGGCGTCAGCCCGTGCAGCGCGCCGAAGGCCTCGATCGGCGCGGCGGGCGCGGCGAAGGGGTGCTGCACGAACACGGCCGCCGCGGCACCCTGCGGCGCGCCCTGGCCGAGGCGAATCACGGTGGCGATCATCCCCGTGCCGTCCGGGCCGGAGGCGAGCGGGATGGTCGGGCGCGGCGGCACGCCGAAGCCCTGCCCCTCCTCCGCCGCGGCCTCTGCGATGGCGGCGCCGAGCAGCGCGGCCTGGGCGGGGTCGAGCGCGGCGAGGCGGCCCTGGACCACGCGCAGCGGCGGCGGCGCGGGACGACGCAG
>JAIYAI010000393.1 GCA_027489135.1 Acetobacteraceae bacterium | reverse complement strand
GAAGTGACGGCGAGGCGCTGCCTCGCGCTCCGGCAGGGGCGCCGCCCCTGCACCCCGCCGGGGGGCGCGCCGCCCCCCGGACCCCGTCGGCAATTCAGATGAGCGACTTCCAGAACGCGCAGCGGGTCAGCACGGGCCTCAACGGGGCGGGCAACGGCGCGCTGGCGTCCAACATCCTGGCCTTCACGCGGCTGCTGCGGCGGACCGGTTTGCCGATCGGCGTCTCCGAAAGCCTCGCCGCGCTGAACGCGCTCGCCGCCATCGACCTCGGCGACCGCCGCCAGGTCCACGCCGCGCTGCGCGCCGTCATGATCCACCGGCGCGAACACTTCGACCTTTTCGACCAGGCCTTCCTGCTGTTCTGGCGCGACCCCGAGGCCGGGAAGAACGCTGCCGCCATGGCGCTCATGGACGGGATGAAGCAACAGGAGAAGGCGCCCCCCACCTCCCGCCGCATCGCCGAGGCCATGCGCTCTCCCACCCCGCCGCAGCAGCCGCGGCCGGAGGAGGAGCAGAAGCGCGAGATCGACATGACGCTCACGGTCTCCGACCGCGAGCGCCTGCAGACCATGGATTTCGAGGCGATGTCGGCCGAGGAGATCGCGCTGGCGAAGCAGGAGATCCGCAAGCTCGCGCTGCCGCTGGACGAGCGCCGCACCCGCCGCTTCCGCCCCGACCCGCTAGGCCCCTCCGTCGACCTCGGCGCCACCATCAAGGCCAGCCTCCGCCTGGGCGGCGAGATCCTGACGCTGGAGCGCCGGCGCCGGGTGACGCGCCCGCCGCCGCTGGTGGTGCTCTGCGACATCTCGGGCTCCATGAGCCGCTATGCGCAGATCCTGCTGCACTTCCTGCATGCGGTGACCAACGACCGCGACCGGGTGCACAGCTTCCTCTTCGGCACCCGCCTCACCAACGCGACGCGCCAGCTTCGGCACCGCGACGCCGAGGTGGCTTTCGAGATGGTCAGCCACATCGTGCCGGACTGGTCCGGCGGCACGCGCATTGGCGAATCGCTCGAACTCTTCAACAAGCAGTGGGCGCGACGGGTGCTCGGCCAGGGCGCCGTGGTGCTGCTGATCACCGACGGGCTGGACCGAGAAGGGGCGAAGGGGCTCGCCGACGCCACGGATCGCCTGCAGCGCTCCTGCCGCCGGCTGATCTGGCTGAACCCCCTGTTGCGCTTCGACGGCTTCCAGCCGCGCAGCCAGGGCATCCGCGCCATGCTGCCCCACGTTCACGAGTTCCGGCCCGTACACAACCTGGCGAGCCTGAAGGACCTGGTCACGAGCCTGACCCGCGGTTCCGCGCCTGGTGCATGGGTCAGCGCCAAGGCCGCCTGAACGGGCATACCCAAGCGCCCCGTTCGTGCCTATCTTCACGATGCACCAGCGGGAGGGCACAGAGATGCAGGCCGACACCGAAGGCACCGAGGACATCCTGGCGACCGCCGCCAGCTGGGTCGCGGCCGGCGAGACCGTCGCCATCGCCACCGTGGTCGAGACCTGGGGCTCCTCGCCCCGCCCTGCCGGCTCCCGCTTGGCCGTCTCGGCCTCGGGCAAGCTCGCAGGCTCCGTCTCCGGCGGCTGCATCGAGGGCGCGGTCGCGGACGTGGCGAAGCAGACCATGCAGACCGGTGCGCCGCAGCTGCTCGACTTCGGCATCTCCGACGAGCGCGCCTGGGAAGTCGGCCTCGCCTGCGGCGGCAAGCTGAAGGTCTTCGTGGAGAAGCTGGCATGACGCCCGAGGTCCTGAAGCTGCTGCAGGCCGCCCGCGCCGCAAAGACGCCCGTCGCGCTGCTGACCCGCCTGACGGATGGCGCGCAGTTCCTCTGGCCCGCGGACAAGGTGCCCGACGCGGCGCTGGAGGAGGCCGCGAAGGCGGCCCTGCGCGATGATGCCGCCGGCAACGTCACCCTGGCCGACGGCTCCGCCTGGTTCATCCACCCGCACAACCCGGCGCTGCGCATGATCATCGTCGGCGCCGTGCACATCGCCCAGGCGCTCGTGCCGATGGCGCAGACCGTGGGCTTCGCGGTGACGGTGGTCGATCCCCGCCGCGCCTGGGCGACGGCGGACCGCTTCCCGGGCATCACCCTGATCCACGACTGGACCGACGACGCGGTGAAGGCCCTGGCGCCGGACAGCAGGACGGCCGTGGTCACGCTGACGCACGACCCGAAGCTCGACGACCCCGCCCTCGACATCGCGATCCGGTCGGAGGCCTTCTACATCGGCGCCCTCGGCAGCCGCCGCACGCATGCGAAGCGCGTCGCCCGCCTGACCGAGGCGGGCCACGGGCCGGACGCGATCGGCCGCATCGCCGCGCCCGTCGGCCTCAACATCGAGGCCGTGACGGCGCCCGAGATCGCGCTCTCGATCCTCGCCGAGGTCGTCGCCGCCCGCCGCGGCGCGGCCCTCGGCAAGCGCGCCGCCCCCGCCGCCCAGGCCGCCTAGCCGTCTTTTCCCTCCCCCGCTGGTGGGGGGTCGGACGTGTACGTCCGACCAGGGTGGGGGTGGCCGCACCACCTCTTTGCCGCCCCCGTCTTCCCGCCGACCCGGAACCACGATCCCCATGATCTTCGGCCCGACCCGCCTGGAAGACG
>JAIYAI010000170.1 GCA_027489135.1 Acetobacteraceae bacterium | reverse complement strand
GGTCGAGCACCGCATAGAGCAGGTCCACCGTCAGGTTGATCAGGATGAAGCCCGCGCTCAGCACGATGATGGTGCCCTGCGCCATCGGAAAGTCGGAGGACAGGATCGCGCCGACCGCGAGGCGCCCGACACCGGGCCAGGAGAAGACGGTTTCCGTGACGACCGCGCCGCCCAGCAGGAAGCCGATCTGCAGGCCGATCAGCGTCACCACCGGGATCAGCGCGTTGCGCAGCGCATGATGCAGCACGACCATGCGCTCCGGCAGGCCCTTGGCGCGGGCGGTGCGGACATGGTCGGCCGAGAGCACGTCCAGCACCGCCGTCCGCGTCATGCGCGCCACGGGCCCGACGAAGACGCCGCCCAGGGTCACCGCCGGCAGGATCAGCGCGCGCAGCCCCTCCCAGGTCCAGACCGGCCCGGCGCGGCCGGTGAAGGGCAGCAGCTGCCACTTGAAGCCGACGAACCAGATCAGCAGCAGGCCGAGGAAGAAGACCGGCACGGACACGCCGGCGACGCTGGTCATCATCACCACCCTGTCGAGCGCCGAGCCGCGCCAATAGGCCGCGACCGTGCCCATCAGGATCCCCAGCGGAATGGCCCAGATCAGGCTCGCCACCATCAGTTCCAGGGTCGGGCCGATGGTGGCGCCCAGTTCCTGCGCCACGGGCACGTTGTTGATGATGGAGACGCCGAGATCGCCGTGCAGCAGGCGCCAGAGATAGAGCCCGAACTGCTCCCAGAGCGGCCGGTCGAGGCCGAGATCGCCGCGGATCGCCGCGATCACGTCCGGCGTGGCGTTCGGGCCGGCGCGCACCGCGGCGGCGTCGGTCGGCACCACCTGCATCAGCAGGAAGCCGATCAGCACCACCCCGAACATGACCGGGACGGTCAGGGCCAGGCGCTGGAGCGTGTGGCGGAGCATCCCGGCGTGTCAGCCCCTCTCGTCAGGCCCGGTAGTCGTCCCGGTCGTTCTCGATCAGGCGCAGCGCGCTGCGCCAGCCGACGGTGCGGTTCTTCCTGTAGCGCTCGGCCTGGAACTGCTGCGCCACCTTCTCGCGAACCGCGACCGGCGGCAGGACCAGGCCGGCGCCGCCCGCCTGCGCCGCGATCTGCGCGGAACAGGCGCGCTCCAGGTAGTAGAGGAGGTCGTAGGCCTCCGCGGCGTCGCCGCCGCAGACCAGCAGTCCGTGGTTGCGCAGCACCATCGCGTTGTGGCTGCCGAGGTCGACCACCAGGCGCACGCGCTCATCCTCGTCCAGCGCCACGCCCTCGTAGTCGTGGTAGGCCAGGTGGCCCCAGAAGCGCATGCTGTGCTGGCTGATCGGCAGCAGCCCGTCGCGCTGGGCGGAGACCGCGACGCCGTCGCGCGTATGGGTATGGATGACGAAATGCGCGTCCTCCCGCGCCATGTGCACGGCGGAGTGGATGACGAAGCCGGCGGCGTTGACCAGCGGCCCGTCAGCCGGGTTCCAGTCCGCCGGCGGCGGGTCCACCGGGTTGCCCTGCACGTCGATCTTGACGAGGTCCGAGGCCTTCATCTCGTGGTGCATCACGCCGTAGCGGTTGAGCAGGAAGTGGTGCTCCGGGCCCGGGATGCGCGCGCTGATATGGGTGAAGATCCAGTCCGTCCAGCGGTGATGCGCACAGAGGCGATACAGCGCCGCGAGGTCGCAGCGGATGCGCCACTCCTCCTCCGACCAGCCGCGCAGCGATGCGGGCGACGGGGCGACGTTCATGATGCCTCTCCCTCGGGGTTGTGAGGATGCTCCCCCTGCCCCGCGGCCCCGTCAATGCGCCGCCGCGCGCGGGATGCACCGCGCGGCGCGGGAAGGCCCAGGCATTGGGCAGGCCGGGCGCCGGAGCGGCGCCGGAGCATGCATGGCCCCCTTGCGCGCGGGATGGACTGCGCGGAACCTGACACGCGACAGTGACCGACAGGGACCCTCCATGGCGCTCCGTGATTCGCGCTTCGCCCCAGGCTTCAAGGTCCGCCCCTGGTGGTGGGAGGCGGCCGAGCCGCCGGACCGCGACAACCCGATGCCGGACCGCACCGCCGTCGCCATCGTCGGCGGCGGCTATGCCGGGCTCTCGGCCGCGCTGACGCTGCGCCGCCTCGGGCACCAGGTGACGGTCCTGGATGCGGAGCGCATCGGCTGGGGCGCCTCCTCGCGCAATGGCGGGATGGTCTCGGGCGGGCTGAAGATCGCCGGCGGCGCGCTGGAGCAGGCCTATGGCAAGGAGGAGGGCCGCCGCATCGTCGACGCCGCCGCATCCAGCTTCCCCTTCATCGAGGAGACGATCGCCCGCGAGGGCATCGACTGCGACTACGTGCGCTGCGGGCGCTATGTCGGCGCCTGGTCGCCGCTGCACTGGGACCAGATGGCGGCGAAGGTGGACTACCTCGCCGAGGTCACCGGCATGGAGGCGGTGATGATCCCGAAGTCGCGGCAGCGCGACTACCTCGGCTCCGATCTCTATTGCGGCGGCATGCGGGCGGCGGCGACGGGCGCGCTGCACCCCGGCAAGTACGCCCGCGGACTCGCCGCTGCAGCGGAGCGTGCCGGCGCGCTGCTGGTGGACGAGGTCCGGGTGCTCGACATCGCCAAGCTCGGCGAGGGCTTCCGCATCAGCACGACGCGCGGAGAATTGCTGGCCGACGCCGTGCTGGTCGCCACCAACGGCTACTCCCACGACAAGCGCGGCACCGCCCTGCCCTGGCTGGCCAAGCGGCTGGTGCCGCTGAACAGCTACATCATCGCCACCGAGGAATTGCCGCCCGGCATGATCGACCGGCTCTTCCCGGGCCGGCGCAACATCTCCGACACCAAGCGCATCCTGAATTATTTCCGGCCCAGCCCGGACGGGAAACGCGTGTTGTGGGGCGGCCGCGCGAGCTTCCGCGCGGCGACGGCGGAGGAGACGGCGCTGCGCCTGCACGACACCATGGTGGAGTGCTTCCCGGAGTTGAAGCATGTCCGCCTGACCCATGCCTGGACCGGCTTCGTCGCCTTCACCTTCGACGGGCTGCCGCATATCGGGGTGGAGAACGGCGTGCACTACGCCGCGGGCTGCCAGGGCAGCGGCGTCGCCATGGCGACCTGGCTCGGCCACAACGCGGCGATGAAGATCGCCGGCGCCGCGAACGAGCGCTTCGCGCTCGATGGGCTCAGCTTCCCGACGCGACCCTTCTACAGCGGCAACCCGAACTGGGTGCTGCCCTTCATCGGCAGCTGGTACCGCATCAGGGACCACATGGATCGCATGGCGGCATAGGCCGCGACCTCATGGACCGCAGGGCCGCGTAGGTCGCCCTAGGCCGGCCCGCGCCGCTTCGTCGCCTCGGCCGGCAGGCGCACCAGCATCGTCGCCCCGCCGCCCGGCGCGTCCTCCACCGCGATCTGCCCGCCATGGTCCTGGGCGATGCTGCGGCAGAGGGCGAGGCCGATGCCCGTGCCCGTCCCGCCGGGCCGCGTGGTGAAGAAGGGATCGAAGATCCGCTCCCGCATCGCCTCCGGCACGCCGGGGCCGTTGTCGGTGATCCGCAGGACGACCATGCCCTCGGCGACCTCGCCTGAGATCCGCACCAGGCGCGGCGCCGCGCGGCCGGCCAGCACCGCGACGGCGTTGGAGAGGAGGTTGGCGAGCAGATGCGTCAACTGGTCGGAATCGCCCATGACCCGCGGCAGGCGGCGCGGCAGGTCGACCGACAGCGCGACACCCGCCGCCTGGAGACGCAGCGAGAGCAGGTCCGTCGCATCCGCGACCACGTCCCGCAGCGCCACGGGCTCGCGCCGCGGGGCGCGCCGGCTGGCGCTGGCCAGCAGG
>JAIYAI010000346.1 GCA_027489135.1 Acetobacteraceae bacterium | reverse complement strand
GCACCCCCTCGCGCAGCACCTCGGGGATGGCGGCGAGCGCGGCCTCGGCCATCTCCACCAGGTCGTCGAGGGTCGGGGGCGGACCGTATTTCATGGCAGAGGCGTGCGGCGGCGCGCGCTGCCGCGTCAAGCAAGAAGGGAACGGGACATGGTCACGAAGCTGGATCAGGCGGGCCGGCAGAGGCTGGCGACGGAATGCCCGGGCTGGGCGATGGCGGACGGGCGGGACGCCATCACCCGCCGCTTCGTCTTCCGAGACTTCTCCGAGGCCTGGGGCTTCATGGCCCGCGTCGCCCTGCTGGCCGAGGCGCAGGACCATCACCCGGAATGGTCGAATGTCTGGAACCGGGTGGAGATCCTGCTCTCCACCCATGACGCCGGCGGCCTCTCGGAACGCGACCTCCGGCTGGCCAAGGCGATCGACGCGCTGCTCGGCTGACCGGCACGTCGACGGTCGGACCGTTGGCATCGGGCCCTTCGGCATGCGTGCCCCACCGGACTGGCCGACCCGCCAGGGATGAAACGGTGCCGCAGCTGCCCGGCCCGCCGGTGCCGGGGTCGGCACGGTCATGCTGCGCCGGGGCCCGCGTATCGCTTGGACCCGGAAGGCCCGGAGCACCCCTGCACGGGCCATCAGCCGCGACGGCAGGGAGTACGGTGACCGGACCAGCCGCATCCTGACCGGAATGAACATCCGTTCCAGTCGGGTTGGGCTCCGTCAGCCCACTCTCGGCAGCAGCCCCTCGCGCTGCGCCTTCTCCCACCGCGCGTCGTCGGCGCGGATGATGGCGGCGAAATCCGCCGGACCCTCCACCCGCCCGTCGCAGCCGAGCTCGATCGCCTTGGCGCGGATGGCCGGGTCCTGCATGGCCGCCGCGATGGCGTCGTGGATGCGCTGCGCGATCGCCGGCGGCAGCCGCGCCGGCGCGATGATGCCGAACCAGGAGGTGCTCTCGAACCCCGGCACGCCACTCTCGGCAATGGTGGGCACGTCGGGCAGCTGGATGGCGCGCTCCGCCGAGGAAATCCCGAGGATGCGCATGCGCCCGCTGCCGACATGGGGCGTCGCGGATTGCGGGCTGGTGAAACCGGTTGCGACGGTGCCCGCCATGACGTCCAGCATCATCTGCCCGCCGCCGCGATAGGGCACCTCCGTGATGCGGATGCCGGCGGCACGGGCGAATTCCTGCGCCGTCACGCTGCCGAGTGCGGTGGTCGATCCGACCGTCAGGTCACCGGGATTCGCCCGCGCATGCGCCAGCGCGCCGCGCATGTCCGTGAAGGGCGTGTTCGTCCCGCCGACCAGCACCAGGGCGAAGCGCGTCATCAGCGACACCGCGGCGAAGTCCCTGACCGGGTCGAAGGGGACGTTCGGCATGGTGTACTTGTTCAGCACATGCCCGCTCGTCACCGCGAGCAACGTGTGCCCGTCCGGCTCCGCCCGCGCCACGGCCTCGGACCCGATCACGCCGTTGGCGCCGGGCCGTGCCTCCACCACGATGGGCTGGCCGAGCGCAGGACGGATCGCGTCCATCAGCAGCCGTGTCGTCAGGTCCGTCCCCCCGCCGGCGGCATAGGGCACGACGACGCGGATCGGCCGGTTCGGGAAGCCCGTCTGCGCCAGGGCGGGGCGCGCAAGGGCGAGGCTCAGCAGCGGCAGGTGCCGGCGGCGAAGGGACATGGCGTTTCTCCCGGTGCGCGAAGGGTGGCCGGGCGGCCGCCGCCGCGTCAACCGCGGCAAGGGGGCTTACCCGGGCCGGAAAACGGTTCCATCATGCGTGCCACGAGGAAATGATCCGGAGCATCGCCATGGCCGGCGGCCGCAGCGACATGGTGCTGATCGCCTTCATGCAGGCGCAGAACTGCACGAATTATCCTGGGTCCTGGCGGCATCCGCAGGCCATTCCGGATTTCCTCTCGGCCGAGCACTACATGCGCATCGCGCGGACGTTGGAGGAGGGGAAATTCCACCTCGCCTTCTTCGACGACCGGCTCGCCATGCCGGACATCTTCGGCAACGACCACAAGCTGGCGGTGCAGTGGGGCATCCGCAGCGTGAAGATGGACCCGGTGCCGCTGATGACGGCGATGGGGCTGGCGACGAAGCATCTCGGCATCGGCGGCACCTGCACCACCACCTACTACGAGCCCTTCGATGTCGCCCGCACCTGGATGACGCTGGACCACATGATCGGCGGGCGCGCGGCCTGGAACGTCGTGACCTCCATGAACGATTCCGAGGCGCGAAACATGGGCGTCGACGCGCATATGGACCACGATCTGCGCTACGACGCGGCGGACGAGTTCGTCGAATGCGTGCTCGGCCACTGGCAGTCCTGGGAGGACGACGCGCTGGTGGTCGACACCGCGCCGGGCGGCGTCTTCGCGGATCCCACGAAGGTGCACCGCATCGACTACCAGGGCCGCTTCTACAAGTCCCGTGGCCCCTTCACCGTGCCGCGCAGCGCGCAGGGCCAGCCGGTGCTGATCCAGGCCGGGCAATCGGGGCGCGGCGTGCAATTCGCCGGCCGCTGGGGGGAGCTTGTCTTCGCCAGCTACCGCACCATCGCGCAGGCGAAGCCGATGTATCGCGCGCTGAAGGATGCGGTCGCCGCGAACGGCCGCAACCCGGACCATGTGAAGGTGGCGCCGCCGGTCTATCCGATCGTCGCCGAGACGCGGGCGATGGCGGAGGAGAAGCGCGACTTCGCGCATTCCCTCGCACGGCCCGAGGATGCCCTGTGCCTGCTGGGCGAGATCCTGAACCTGGATTTCACCCAATGGGGCCTGGACGATCCGATCGACAGCGCCGTGCTGGATTCCATGACCGGCCAGCACGCCATCCGCGACCGCATCCGCCAGGTCAGCGGCAAGCAGAACCCGACCCCACGCGACTTCATCGAGATCTCGAAGCGCGGCACGATCTACGAGGCGCCGATCTTCTGCGGCACACCGAAGGACGTCGCCGACCAGATGGAGGAATGGTACCGCGAGGAGGCCTGCGACGGCTTCGTCGTCGCCGCCACGCACCGTCCCGGCGGCTACGAGGAATTCTCCCGCCTGGTGGTGCCGGAACTGCAGCGGCGCGGGATCTACCACAAGGACTATGCCGGCACGACGCTGCGCGAGAACCTCGGCCTGCCGCCCAGCGTGGCGAAGGGCCCCCCCACCATGAAGCATTGAGGAGAGCTGCGATGCGCGAATTCCGCATGTGCTCCGTCGCCGGCATCCTCGGCTACGGCTACCCCGAGGCCTCGCTGAACGCGGCGCTGGAGCGGGGGATCGACATGATCGGCTGCGATGGCGGCTCGACCGATCCAGGGCCCTTCTACCTCGGCTCCGGCAAGCCCTTCGTGTCGCTGCGCGCGCTGAAGCGCGACCTGCGCCTGATGCTGAAGGCGGCGATCCAGGCGAAGGTGCCGATGGTGCTGGGCACCGCTGGCGGCGCGGGGGGCGAGCCGCATTTGCAGCTTGTCGCCCAGATGGTCCGCGACATCGCGAAGGAGGAGGGTCTGCACTTCAACATGGCCCTGATCCATTCGGAGCAGGACAAGGCGAAGATCGCCCGGCGCGTGCGGGAGGGACGGACGCGCCCGCTCGGCCGCGCGCCGGCGCTCGACGAGGACACCGTGAACAAGGCCGAACGCATCGTCGGCATGTGCGGTCCGGAGCCCTGGATGCGCGCACTGGACGAGGGCGCGCAGATCGTCATCGGCGGCCGCAGCAGCGACCCCGCACCCTTCGCCGCCACCGCGATCCGCGCGCAGATGCCGCCCGCCCAGGGCTGGTACGCCGGCAAGATGCTGGAATGCGGCGCCGCGCCCGCCGCGCCGAAGGGGCCGGACTGCCTCTACCTGACGGTGCGCGAGGATGGCGTGATCTGCGAGCCGATGGGCAACCGCGCCTGCACGCCGCTGTCGGTCGCCAACCATTCGCTGCACGAGAACGCGTCACCGATCCGGCATGTCGAGCCCGGCGGCGTACTGGACACCTCGGAGTGCCGCTTCGAGCAGGTCTCGCCCAAGGCGACACTGGTCACCGGCATGCGCTGGGAGCCGGCGGATACCTACACGGTGAAGCTGGAAGCGGCGGAGAAGGTCGGGCATCGCGCGATCACCATCTGCGGCACGCGCGACCCGCTGCTGATCGGGCAGCTCGACGGCTTCCTCGACATCGTGCGCGACCTGGTGCGGAGCAAGTCGGCGGATCTCGACATCGCGCCGGACCAATACCGGCTGACCATCCACACCTATGGCCGCGACGGCGTGATGGGCGCGCGGGAACCCGTGAAGGGCACGAACGGCGCGCATGAACTGGGCTTCCTGGTGGATGTCGTCGCCAAGGACCCGGATACGGCGGCGGCGGTGATCGCGCTCTCCCGGACCTCCATGCTGCATGCCGACTTTCCGGGGCGGCTATGCCGGGAGGGGAACATGGCGATCCCCTTCTCGCCCTCCGACCTGACCGCCGGGGAGGTGTACCGCTTCAGCATGCAGCACGTCGTGCTGCCGGACGATCCGTACGAGATGTTCCCGATCGAGCACGAGCGCATCTGATGGTGAAGATCAGAGATTTGGCGAAGGTCTGCAAATCCAAGAACGCGGGCCCCTTCGACCTGACCATCGACGTCGTCTTCGAGGACGACGCCACCTTCGACCGCGTCGCCGCCACTGGTGTGCTGTCCCCCGCGCTTTTCGCCAGGCTCTACGGGGTGGAGGAGCGGGACGTGCTGTTCACGCCCTATCCCGCCGGCCGCGCCTTCAAGGCGACGCTGCCGCGGCTGATCGTCGCCGGTGATATCGGCGACACGGATGTCTACGGCGCGCAGCAGCATGCGCCGCTGCTGGATGTCGACATACCGGTGTGAGTTCACGGGGTGTGGGTCGCGGTGCCACCGCGTCCAGGCCACCCCCACCCCTGACCCCTCCCCCGCCAGCGGGGGAGGGATGAATTGTCCAAGGAGAACGTCCCCATGCCCAAGGTTCCCGCCGAACGCCTGCGCGAGATCGGCAAGGCGCTGCTGATCGCCAACAAGGTGCCGGAGAGCGAGGCCGCCACCGTCGCGCGCCACGTCGTCAATGCCAACCTGGCCGGCCATGACAGCCACGGCGTCATCATGCTGCCGAACTACATCGAGCGCGTGCGCGTTGGCCACATCGTCCCCGGCGCGCCATTCACCATCGTGCAGGAGAGCCCGACGACCACCGTCGTCGACGGCAATTGGGGCTTTGGCTACGTCATCAACGAACGCGCGATGGAACTCACCATCGAGAAGGCGGAGAAGAACAACATCGCCGCCGCGACGGTGTTCCGCCAGGGCCATGTCGGCCGCCTCGCCAGCTATCCCCTCATGGCCGCGCGCGCCGGCATGATCGGCATGGCCTGGGCCGATAGCGGCCGCAGCCCGAAGGGCGTCGCGCCCTTCGGCGGCCGCGCCGCGCGGCTCGGTACCAATCCCTGGGCGATGGCGGTGCCGTCGGACCTGGATGGTCCCTTCTGCATGGATTTCGCGACTTCGGCCGTGGCGATGGGCAAGATCAAGCTCGCCGAGGCGCGTGGGCAGGAGGTGCCGCGCGGCTGGATCGTCGACAAGGATGGCGACCTGACCACCGACCCGAAGAAGATCGCCGGCGGCGCGCTGCTGCCCCTCGGCGGCCCGGGCGAGGGCTACAAGGGCACGGCGCTGGCCGCGATGGGCGAGATCTTCTGCGGCATCCTGACGGGCCTCGGCTTCGGCGTGGAGCCGTCGGGCCGGCACAATGACGGCTGCTTCCTGATCGCCATCAAGGTCGACGCCTTCCGCCCGCTGCTGACCTTCCGCAAGGATGTCGCGGAGTTCGCGCAGTACCTGAAGGACACGCCGCCAGCGAAGGGCAGCAACGGCGTGCTCTACCCCGGTGAGGTCGAGCACATCGCGGAGAAGAAGCGCGGCAGCGAAGGCGTGGAGATCGAGGACGCCACCTGGAAGAAGCTCGGCGCGCTGGCCGCCGAGGGCGGCATCGCTGAGAAGCTGGGGTTCGCCTGATCCTGGTGACCTGATCGCTCGCGCGGTCGGGTCCCCTCAGTCGCCGGCGCGCTCGGGCGCCTCCGGCGTCCGCCCTATTCGGACAGCCCCACCAGGCCGCGCGCGTAGTCGCGCGCGGTGAAGGGGCGCAGGTCCTCGGCCTTCTCGCCCACGCCCACCATGTGCACGGGCAGGCCGAATTCCTGCGCCAGCGCCACCACCACGCCGCCCTTGGCGCTGCCGTCGAGCTTCGTCACGGCAAGCCCCGTGACGTCCACCATCTCCCCGAACACCTTGCACTGCTGCGTCGCGTTCTGGCCGGTGGTGGCGTCGAGCGTCAGCAGCACCGAATGCGGCGCGGTCGGATCGACGCGCTGGATGACGCGCACGATCTTGCGCAGCTCCTCCATCAGCGCGGTCTTGTTGTGCAGCCGCCCGGCGGTATCCACCAGGAGCACGTCGGTGCCCGCCGCGCGCGCCGCGGTCAGCGCATCGAAGGCGAGGCCCGCCGCATCGGCACCGTCCTTCGCCGGCACGTACACATGGGCGCCGGTGCGCTCGCCCCAGATCTGCAGCTGCTCCACCGCCGCAGCGCGGAAGGTGTCGCCGGCGACGAAGCCACAGGAGAGGCCCTCGGCGCGATACTGCTGGCCGAGCTTGGCGATGGTCGTGGTCTTGCCGGTGCCGTTCACGCCGACCACCAGCACGACATGCGGCGCGTGGGACGGGTCGATCACCAGCGGCTGCGCCACGGGCTCGAGGATCGCGGCGATCTCCTCGGCCAGCGCCGCCTTGACCTCCTCGTCCGTGACCTCGCGGCCGAAGCGCGTCTTGCGGAAGCTCTCGACGATCCGGGTGGAGGCCGAGACGCCGAGATCGGCGCTGATCAGCATCTCCTCCAGCTCCTCGAGCGCTGCGTCGTCCAGCTTGCGCCTGTTGAAGAGCGCGGTGACGCTGTCGGTCAGCTTGGCGGTGGAGCGTGAGAGGCCCTGCTTGAGGCGGGCGAACCAGCCGACGCGGGTGGCCTCGGGTTCCGGCTCGGGCGGTGCGGCTTCCTCGGCCGCGGGTGGCTCGAGCTCCGGCTCCGCGACGGGGGGAGGCGGCTCGGGGGCGCCCCGCAGCCGGGCCAGCCAGCCGCCGCGCGGGGCCTCGGGTTCGGGCTCGGGCGGTGTGGCTGCTTCTGCCGCAGGCGGGGGTTCCGCCGGCTCCGGCTCCGGCTCCGGCTCAG
>JAIYAI010000716.1 GCA_027489135.1 Acetobacteraceae bacterium | reverse complement strand
GCCCCGGACAGCAGCTGGTCCAGCATCTCATCAGGGATCCGAGGCGGTTTGCGTCGGGCCATGGGGGAGCTCCTTCTTTCCCATCATGACCGACCACACACGAAATTCCCGACAGTCCCGGCGTCGATGCGCGGGTTGGGCTGGACGTAGCCCTTGTAGGACATCACGGTGAACTCGCTGCTGTCGCGATCGACCGGCACGATGCTGCCATCCACGCCCGACCCTTCGTCGGTGTGGCTGAGGCCGAGCGAGTGGCCGAGCTCGTGGAACACCACCTGCCAGCTGAGGTCGCCCATCAGCTCATCGCCGCGGATGTCGAGCCAGTTCTGGCCCATCCACACCTCGCCCTGGTTGTCGGCGGTGCCGACGCCTCGGGAGAAGCCACCGACGCCGCCATAGGCGGTGCTGCCTGCCATCTTGATGGTCGCGTCCTCGACGTTGCCAACGATCTCGTCCAGCGTGAGATCGGCGACGTAGTCGTTCACCTCCCCCGCAGCGGTGCGCGCCGCGAGCTTCAGCGCGTCGGAGAACTCCACCGCGCCGGCGTCCCAGCCTTCGGAGTCGGGCGTCAGGTAGTCGGCCGGTCCCTGGGGGAAGGAGAAGGTGACGACATCGTCGTCCCACCGCCTGCTGCCCAGGAAGCCGTCGATGTAGGGGTCGCCGGAAGCGACGTTGTCGGTGATGGTCGGCATGGCTGCTGCTCCTCCGGTTGCGCCGCGGGGTGCGGCACGGGACCATCGCATCCACGCCGCAGCGAACGGAACGCGTAGCGCCGCAGTCACGTCATGCGGGGATGCGGCGACGCCTCATGCATCCGGATGATCGGCATCGATCGATGGCGAACATGCGAAGGGCCGGAGGCGTCACCGCCCCCGGCCCCTTGCCGACAATGCCGCATGCGACGACGTCAGATCAGGTCGAAGTCGCCATGCGTGTCCCGGACGCTGCCGTCCCCGAGGATCACCAGGGCGCCGCCCACGTCGTCCAGCAGCGCGGTGTCGATATCGATCCTCGTGAAGTTCAACGACATGTTCTCGCCCGGGCGCCCCTCGCCCGACACCGTGGCGGGATTCTCCCCGGTGATGATGCGTCCGTCGACGATGACGTCGTCGCCGGACCCGGCCGGCTTCGAGTACGTGAAGCTGTCGGGCGCGCTGGGCCGTGATTCGATGACCTCGCCGTCGATGCCATCGAGTCTCATGAAAGCTGGCATGGTGATCCGTCCTGTCCTGCTGTTGCGCCCGACATCTTCCGGGCCGGCCATCGGTAGATCGGTCGTGCTGCGCGACGGAACCCGCAGCGCCGCACGGCGGCCCTGCGACGATGCGGCATGACGTCATTCGCATGCGCGATGCGCACTGATCCGATCGTCGTGTTTCAATTGTTTCACCGACAGAAACCTCGCGGAAACCAAGATCCGCTTTACCCAGCGCGCTCATTTCAGGTCCTGTTGCATCGGCCGCAACGCAGGAAGGGACAGCCGCATGGCGCTCAACTGGGACGACCTGAAGGTGCTGCTGGCGATCAGCCGGGCCGGCTCCATCACCGGCGCAGCGCAGCTCACCGGCATGGACCAATCCACCGCAGGGCGGCGCCTTGCCGCGCTGGAAGCGGATCTCGGCGCCATCCTCTTCGTCCGGTCGAAGACGGGTCTCGCGCCGACGGAAGCCGGGCACGCGGCCATCGTCCGCGCGCTCGAGATCGAGAGCCGCATGCTCCGCATGCACGAGGAGGTGGCGAATTCCGACCAGGGACCGAAGGGTCTTGTCCGGCTCTACGGCAATGCCTGGTTCATGACGCGCCTCGTGGAGACGGCGCTGCCGCCACTTCTGGCGCGCCATCCCGGGCTCGAGATCCGCACCATCGGCGGGCCCTTCGCGCGCAGCCTGTCGCGTGGCGACCCCGCGCTCGGCCTCTGGTTCGAGGTGGCACCACACCAGGCGGAGTTCGCCATCAAGCTCGGCGACGTGCCCTACGCGATCTATGCGCCGCGCGGTGCCGATCCCGATGCGCTGGGCTGGGTGTCCTTCTGGGACGATGAGGCGCCGCGACGTGCGCCGATCCGCTGGATCGAGAAGCGCCGTACGACGGGCGAGGGGATGGGGCTGACGGCGACGGATTCCTCCGTGCTGCTCGCCGGCATCCGTGCCGGCATCGGCAAGGGACTGCTGCCGATGTGCCTCGCCGAGGGCGATCCGGCGATCGAGCGGGTGAACCAGGGCCCGCCCGACCTGATCCGCACGCTGCACCTGCACGCGCATCCGGATACGATCCAGTCCGCGCGCATCCAGGCTGTCATGGCCTGGCTGCGCGAGAGCTTCGCCGCCGCCTTCCTGCCCGGATCCGAGCCTCGGCCGCACCGTATCGCCGCCTGACGCCGGACGCATCGCCGCCTGACGCCGGACGCATCGCCGCTTGCCTTCCGGCAGGCGACCGGGCTTGATGTCGCCATCCCTCGATCGGAACGGTGACACGCAGCCGGGGCGCCGATGCAGTTGACCGAAGACGAGATCGACCTGATCCGCGGCAGCTTCCGCGCGCTGGCGCTCGGCACGCCTGCGACGGCCACCGTGTTCTATGAGCGACTCTTCGAACGCACGCCGTCGCTCGTGCCCATGTTCCCGGCGGACATGGAGCAGCAGGGCGTGAAGATGATGTCGATGCTCGGCGCCATCGTCGCGCAGATCCACGACCATACCGCGCTGTTGCCGATGGTGGTGGATCTGGCACGGCGGCATGTCGGCTATGGCGCCGTGCCGGAACACTACGACCTGATCGGGGAGGCGCTGATCCACACCCTGGAACAGCGCCTGGGCGCCGGCTTCACCCCGGCGGTGCGGGAGGCCTGGGTGAAGGCCTACACGGCGCTCGCCGCGGTCATGATCGAAGCGGCGGAAAGCTAGCCCAGCAGCCGCCCGATCACGCGCGCCGTGTAGTCCACCACCGGGATCACCCGCCCGTAATTGATCCGCGACGGACCGATCACGCCGATGGCACCGACTATCTTCTCCTGCCCGTTCCGGAAGGGCGCGACCACCATCGACAGGCCGGCGGAGCTGAACAGCCCGCTCTCCGCGCCGATGAAGATCTGCACCCCCTCCCCGCGCTGTGCGAGTTCCAGGAGGCGCAGCACCGTCTCCTGCGCCTCCAGCCGCTCGAAGAGCGACTGGATTTCCTGCACCCGCGCGAGTTCGTCGAGGTTCTCCAGCAGCCGCGCCTGGCCGCGCACGATCAGCGACCGCGCCCCGCCGCCGGCCCAGGTCGCGAGCCCCGCCTCGATCACGGAGTTCGTGAGCGTGTCGAGCGTGGTGCGGTTCGCCGCGATCTCGTCGGCCACCACGGCCCGCGTCTCGTCCAGGGTGTGGCCGGCGAGGCGGGCGTTCAGGTAGTTGCTGGCCTGGGTCAGGGACGAGAGCGGCAGGCCCGGCGGCACCTCGATGACGCGGTTCTCCACCTGGCCGTCGGCGGTGACCAGCACGACCAGGGCGCGGCCCGGGCCGAGGGCGACGAACTCGATATGCTTGACCGGCGAGGCCTCGCCCTTCGGCGCCACCACCAGCCCCGCAGCGCCGGCGAGGCCCGACAGCATCTGCCCTGCCTCGGCCAGCGTCTCCTGCAGGGAACGGCCGGAGGCGGCGCAGCGCGCGGCGATCTCGACCCGGTCGCCCTCCGCCAGGTCGCCGAATTCCAGCAACCCGTCGACAAACAGCCGCAGGCCACGCTCGGTCGGCAGGCGCCCAGCCGAGGTATGCGGTGCGAAGAGCAGCCCCGCTTCCTCGAGATCCGCCATAACGTTGCGGATCGAGGCCGGACTGAGCCCAAGCGGCAGGCGACGCGACAGCGTGCGGCTGCCCACCGGCTCTCCGGTATGGACGTAAAGCTCGACAAGTTCGCGCAGCACCGCGGCGCTGCGGTTGTCGAGGCCCCCGGGCACGGCCTTGCCGGGCAGGGTCAGGGCCGAGGCGCTCGGGGGCTTCGGTGGTGGCTGCATGCGCATCCGAACCAACCCCCTGAAAACATTCGTTGGTCGAATGTGGGGCCCGGGCCGGCGGGGGTCAAGCGAATCGCCCGCCGGTGCGGGGTCAGGTGGTGCCGAGGAGCCGTCGGACCCGGTTCGCGGCCTGGGCGAAGGCCACGCTCTCCGTCATCTCCAGGCTGCGTGGGCGGGGCAGGTCGATCGCGACCTCGCCGACGATGCGGCCGGGCCGGGGGCTCATCACCACGACGCGGTCGGCGAGATAGACCGCCTCCGCGATCGAGTGCGTGATCAGCAGCACGGTCTTGCGTCGCTCCATCCAGATGCGCTGGAGCTCGCTGTTCATCTGCTCCCGCGTCATGGCGTCGAGCGCGCCGAAGGGCTCGTCCATCAGCAGGATCTCGGGGTCGTGCACCAGGGCGCGGCAGAGCCCGACGCGCTGCTGCATGCCGCCCGAGAGCTCGTAGGGCGCCCGATCCTCGAAGCCGGCGAGGCCGACGAGCTTGATCAGGTCGCGCGCGGCCTTCTCGTGCCGGGCGACGCCCAGGCCCCGGATCTCGATCGGCAGCAACACATTCTCCAGCACGCTGCGCCAGGGCATCAGCAAGGGCGACTGGAAGACGATGCCGACCTCTGGTGTCGGCGCGGTCACCGCCTTGCCCTTCACCCGCACCGTGCCGGCGGTGGGCAGCAGCAGGCCGGAGACGAGCTTGAGAAGCGTGCTCTTGCCGCAGCCCGAGGGGCCGACGACGGCGATGAACTCCCCGGGCCGCGCCTCCAGCCCGACATCCTGCAGCGCCGGCACCGTGCCGCGGCGAGCGCGGTAGGTGAGGTGGACGCCATCCAGCGCGATGACCGGGGGGGCGGCCGGCGGTGCCGCGGCCACGACGACCGGGGCGGCTTCCAGGACCGCGCTCATGCCGGGATGAAGGCGTTGGTGTAGAGGCTGGCCAGGGGCACTGGCTGGGTCAGCGCGCCGGTCTTGATCAGCAGGTCCACGCAATTCGCCCAGTCGGCATCGGTGGTGACGCCGAGCGGCTTGCCCTCATTCGCCGCGGTGAAGAGGCGGGGGATGGTGTTCTCCCACTGTAGCTTCACCGAATCCCGCCGGTTGGCCGGCGCCCGCGACAGCTTCATCGCCGCATCCGTCGCGGCGTCGAGATTGGCGTCCTTCCGCGCATCCTCGATGGCGCGGGATGTCGCGCGCAGCAGGCGGCGGACCAGGTCGGGCTGCTGCGCGATGGTGTCGTCATGCGCGATCAGCCCCTGGGAGAGGGAGCGCACGCCGAAATCGGCGAAGGGCATGATGTGGATCGGCTTCCCCCGCCCCTCCCGCGCCGCGATGATCATGTCCATCGGCGAACCCACGACGGTCGAGACGATGCCGTCCACCTGGCCCTGGTAGAAGACGGTATTGCGCGCGGCAACGGCGACGATCCGCAGGGTCACCTGCTCCGGCTTGATGCCGTTGGCGGCCAGCAGCAGGTCGAGCGTGGTCTTCTGGTCCGCCGCGGCGGCGAGGCTCCGCCCGATCATGTCCTGCGGCGTCTTCATCGGCTTCTCCGCCCAAGAGACGATCGCTGCGCCACCGTTCTGCACCACCACGTAGATCGACTTCAGCTTGACCCCGCGCGCGACGGAGTTCGCCGTAACCAGAGCATCGGCCATGGCGAAGGTGTCCTCCTTCGCGCCGACCAGGCTGGCCGCCTTGGCCGAGCCCGAGCCGTCGCGGATCTCGAGGTCGATGCCCTCGGCGGCGTAGAAGCCGCGCTCCACGCCCCAGTAGAGCGGCACGTGGTAACCGCTGAGCGCCCAGTCCAGCCGCAGCGAGGCCTTGGTGCGCGATCCCTGGGCGCTGACGAGGCCAGGGGCGGCGAGGAAGGGCAGCGCGGCCAGCGCGCGGCGAGTGATCCCGGTCATTCTTCTTTCCCTCACTGTTCGGAGCGGATGGAGACGTGCCAGGGGATGACCAGCCGCTCGAGCTGGACCACCGCGGCGAAGAGTCCGATGCCGACACCAACCAGGATCAGCAGCGCGCCCCAGACCAGCGGCCCGTCGAGCGTCGCGGTCGAGGTCAGCAGCAGGTAGCCGAGGCCGACATCGGAGCCGACGAACTCGGCGACGATCGCGCCCACCACCGCGGAGCAGATGGCGATCTTCAGGCCGGCGAAGATCTGCGGCAGCGCCGTCGGGATGCGCACCTTCAGGATGGAGCGCACCGGCCCCGCGCCCATCGATCGCACCATGTCGAGCATGTCGTTCTCCACCGCCTTCAGCCCCGCGACGGCGGAGACGACGACGGGGAAGAAGGAAATCAGGAAGGTCACGGCGACCTTCGGCGTCAGCCCGAAGCCGAGCCAGACGACAAAGAGCGGCGCGATGGCGACCTTCGGGATGGTCTGCGATCCCACGACAAGCGGCATCACCATGCGTTCCACCGTGCGGTTCAGCACGATGGCCAGCGCGATGCCGATGCCGAGCACGGTCGCCGCGAGGAAGCCGAGCAGCACCACCGTGACGGTGGCCTTGGCGTTGCGGAAGAAGAGGTCGCCGTTCTCGCCGATGCGCTGCACCACGGCGACGGGCGAGGGCAGCAGGTATTCCGGGATGGCGAAGACACGCACCGCGCCCCACCAGAGGAAGCCTACCGCCGCCAGCAGCAGCACCGGCAGCGCCACGTTGAGGAGGCGCGCACCGCCGCCGCTTTCCGGCAGCGCAGGCAGGGCGGCGCGCGGAGCCGTGACGTCGCTCATGGGGCGAGATTCTCCTTGAGCGTCTTCCCTTCGTAATGCGTGCGGAAGCGCCCCCGCCGCTGCAGCTCCGGCACCAGCTGCGTGACGATGTTGTGCAGGTGCTGGCGCGGGCCGCATTGGCTGTGGCCGATCATGAAGCCGCCGCGTTCCCCGGTCGCGACGAAGACCTCCTCCAGGTGGTCGGCGATCTCGGCGGCGGTGCCGGTGCGGGTGTGCTGGTAGCCCGTCGCGGCGCGCAAGCCGTGGTGGAAGAACTCCTCGCGGCTGACCTCCCCGTCCTCGCCATGCTCGGCGATCAGCAGCCCGACAAAGCCGACCGGGGAGGCATTCGCGGCGACGATCCGCTCCTGCAGCTCCCGCAGCGTGAAGCGCGACGGCAGGGTCGACATGTCGAAGCCGGTGTTGTGGGACAGCCAGACGCCGACTGCCTCCTCCGGCACCTGGGCGATGAGCTGCTCCTTCATCGCCGCGGCCTCGGCGCGCGTCTCCGCGACCATGACCTTGGTCGACCAGACGATGCCGACCTGCGACGCATCACGCCCCTTCTCCGCCAGGATGCCGTCGAGGTCGGCGCGCTGCTTCGCCATCAGCGGGATGGTCTTGGTCGCGGCGAAGACATGGTCGGCGACATGCGCCGCCGCCCGCGTACCGCGCGGCGACCCGCCGGCCTGGATCATCACCGGCCGCCCCTGCGGCGAGGGCAGCACGTTCAGCGGCCCGCGCACCTTGAAGAATCGCCCCTCGTGCCGGATCGCGCGCACCTTCTCGGGGTCCGCCACCTGGCCCGTCCTGCGGTCCCAGAGGAAGGCGCCGGGCTCGACGCTCGCCCAGAGCGCCTTGCAGACGTCGACGAACTCTTCCATCCGGTCGTAGCGGTGGCCGTGCTCGACCAGCTCGTCATAGCCGTAGTTCTGGTAGTCGGACCGGCGCTGCGACGTGATGACGTTGAAGGCCATGCGCCCGTTGGTCACGTGGTCCATGCTGTTCAGCAGCCGCGCCGTGAAGAAGGGGTGCATGAAGGTCGAGGAATAGGTGAGGCCGAAGCCGACATGGCTCGTCACCCGCGACATCAGGGTGACCCAGGGGCTCATGTCCATGCGCGGCCAGGCGACGCCCCAGCGCACTGCGTCCTCGATGTCGTCCTTCCAGGTGTTGGGGATGCCGGTGCCGTCGCCGAAGAAGATCATGTCGAAAAGGCCGCGCTCGCAGGTGCGGGCGATCTCCTCGAACAGGCCCGGGTCCGGGTAGGCGGGGCCGACCCAGGATCCGGGGTCGCGCCACAGGGTCTCGACCTGCGTCCAGGAGATGTCGAGGGCGAGGTGCATCCGCGTCGGCATGGCCCACTCCGTGTTGCGGGTGGTGCTGGCGTGCTTCCCTTGGCGTTCAGGTGACCATGCCGGCGGTCCGGCTTCAACCGCACCGGGCGGGGGAAATCCGCGGGCGAGCCTGGCTTTGCCCAAGCCCTGGCCCACGCGGCCGCGCACTGCCTGGGACCCGTCGATTTATCGATGACCGCTGCAACCCTCCCCCGCCGCCCTGCGAAGCCCCATATTGGCGGCAACGGCTGAGGGAGACCTGGATATGGCCAACACGGAACTCGCGACCCTGGGGGGCGGATGCTTCTGGTGCCTCGACGCGGTCTATCGCGACCTGCGCGGCGTCGCCTCCGTGGTGTCGGGCTATGCCGGCGGGCATGTGCCGAACCCCACCTACGAGCAGGTATGCGGCAAGCGCACCGGCCATGCCGAGGTGGTGCAGATCGCCTACGACCCGGCCGAGGTCAGCTATGCCGACCTGCTGCGCATCTTCTTCACCATCCACGACCCCACCACCAAGGACCGCCAGGGCAACGATGTCGGGCCGCAATACCGCTCCGTCATCTACACCCACGGGCCGGAGCAGGACCGCATCGCTCGGGAGGTCATGGCGGAGGTGACGGCGGCGAAGCTGTGGCACGCCCCGCTGGTGACGGAACTCGCGCCGCTCGACGTCTTCTGGCCCGGCGAGGCTGAGCACCAGGACTACTTCGCCCGCACGCCCTGGAGCGGCTATTGCCAGGTGATCATCGCGCCGAAGGTCGCGAAGTTCCGCAAGGCCTACAGCGACCGGCTGAAGAAGTCGGCAGCGTGATTCATGCCTCGGACGCCGGCGCGCCGAAGCGCGCTCGCCGGGCTGCGCCCGTCGCGGGCCGGTGTCCTCAACGGTTTCGATAGGGAGTGAACCCCATGGCCCTGTCCAAGCGCGACACCGCGACGGCGGATGCCGACTACCCGGTGCAGAAATCCGACGCCGAGTGGAAGGCCGAACTCTCCCCCGCCGCCTTCCGCGTGCTGCGCGAGCACGGCACGGAGCGCGCCGGCACCAGCCCCCTGAACGCCGAGAAGCGGCACGGCGTCTTCTGCTGCGCCGGCTGCGGCCACCCCCTATTCGACTCCGAGACAAAATTCGAGTCCGGCACCGGCTGGCCGAGCTTCTGGGCCCCGGAGGACGGCGCCGTCGGCACCACCACGGACCGCAGTTTCTTCATGGTCCGCACCGAGGTCCACTGCGCCAATTGCGGCGGCCATCTCGGCCATGTCTTCCCGGACGGCCCGCCGCCGACGGGCCAGCGCTACTGCATGAACGGCGTGGCGATGCGCTTCGACCCCACGGGCTGAAGCGAACCGGGGTATACGCGCATGACGTCGCAGCGCGCGCGGAGACGCAAACCGCGCACGCATGCTCTTTCATTAATTTGGCGGCACGAAAAGCCATGCGTGGCGCTCGCGTCAAAGGCGCGATCCATGAGCCCTGTTGCGCTGGACAAGTCGCTCCGTTCGTGCCGAATCAGCGTTCCCCCCGGCTGCCCGAAGGCCCCCCGATGATGCGGCGCCTGCCTGCCTTACTTGCGTCCCTGGTCATGCTCGCCGCTGCTCCGGCGCGGGCCGACCTGATCTATGTGCTGAATTCGGGCGATGCCTCGATCAGCCTGCTCGACTCGACGGCGCGCACGGAACTGCGGCGCATGCCGACGTTGCGGGAACCGCACCATCTCACCCTCACGCCTGACCGGCGCTTCCTGGTGGTGGCCGATTCGGGCGGCAACGAGCTCATGTTCCTCGACCCTGCAACCGGCGACGTCGTCCGGCGGGAGCGGCTGAGTAACCCCTACCACCTGGAATACAGCCCGAACGGCAAGCTGCTGGTCATCGCCAGCCTGCGTCGCGACCAGGTGGACATCTACGATGCCAGCGCGGGATCGGAGGTGCCGATGACGCTGCTGCAGCGCCTCCGCCCCGGTGACAAGCCGAGCCACATGGCCTTCAGCCCAGACAGCAAGACGGTCTACGTCACGCTGCAGGGCGAGCGCGCCGTCGTCGCCATCAATCTCGAGACGCGCGAGATCCTCTGGCACGCCCCGGTCGGGCCGGAGCCCGCCGGGATCCTCTACCACGAGGTCCCGGGTCAGGGACCACGCCTGATCGTCGGCATCATGGGCGCCGACCATTTCGCCGTGCTGAACCCGGAGACCCGCCAGGTCGAGCGCACCATCCCGATCGGCCGCGGCGCGCACACCATCTTCCGCGCGCCCGACGGGCTGCTCTGGGCCACCAGCCGCGTCGACAGCCGGTTGATGTCGGTCGATCCCGCGACGCTCGAGCCGCGGCGCGTACACGAAATCCCGGGCGGACCTGACGACCTTGCCTTCGATCCGGCGGGCCGCGTCTGGATGACGCTGCGCTGGGTGGGGCGCGTCGCCAGCCTGGATCCCGCGACCGGCGCGGTGGAGACCATCCGCGTCGGACGCTCGCCGCACGGCATCTTCGTCCATCCGCGGCGCACGCCGCCTGCCTCGCCGGTCGCCGCCGCGCCGGCGCAGGCGGTGCCGCTGGCCATGCATCCGGCGCCGGGGGTCTTGCCGGTTTCCGCGCCGGCGCGATGAGCCCCGGCCGACGCGGCCTGCTGGGCGCGGCGCTCGCCTTGCCCGGCGTGGCGCGGGCGCAGCCGCGGCCCGCCTGCGCGGGCACCCTCTACCTGACCATCGACACCGGCTGGGGGCGGGAGGCGGAGCAGATCGCCGCGATCCTCCGCCGCACCGGCGTGCGCGCCACGCTCTTCCTGGCCGATGAGCCGACGCATACCGGGGAGACCTCGCTCTCCGATGCCTGGGCGCCGTTCTGGCGCGCCCGCGTGGCGGAGGGGCACGTCTTCGCCAGCCATACGCGCCGCCACTGGTACTTCCGCAGCGATCCCGCGCCACGGCAGGTGCGTTACGTGTCCAGGCAGGGCGCCGGGTCCGAGGTGCTGGACCAGAACGGTCTCTGCGCCGAACTGGCCTGGCCGATCGAGCGCCTGCGGCAGATCGCGCCCAGCGCCACGGTGCTGCCGCTCTGGCGGGCGCCGGGGGGGATCGTGACCGCGAACGCGGTCGCCATGGCCGCCGCCTGCGGCCTCCGGCACCAGGGCTGGACCGCCGGCGGCTTCTGGGGCGACGAACTGGATGCCGCGAAGCACCCGAACGCCGCGCTGGCGCGCCAGGCCATCGCCCGCACCCGGCCCGGAGAGGTCGTGGTGCTGCACTGGGGCGTGCGCAGCCGGCGGGAGCCCTTCGCGGGCGTGCTGGAAGAGGTGATCACCGGGCTGCAGGCGCGGGGGCTCTGCTTCGCGCCGCTGCCGGCGGAGGGGGTCCAGGCGGCGCCAGGGGTGTAATGCCCTTGGCGCCCGAGCACGCTAGAACGCAGCCATGATCGAGGACGCCTACGACCGCCTCACCGCCTGGATCTTCGAGCACGCGGTGCAGCCCGCCCTCTTCGCGCTCGGCCTGATGGACTGGGCCGAGGACGCCTTCGAATGGCTCGATTTCGCGCTGCTCGGCGGCGTGACCATCCTGCTGTCCTGGCTGATCTGCCGGCCGCTGGAGGCCTGGCGCCCGGTCGAGCCGATCTCCGACCGCCGCGCCATCCGCACCGACGTGCTCTACACCGCGCTCTCGCGCCTCGGCATCCTGCCGCTGCTGGCCTTCGTGCTCTTTGCCTCGCTCGCCGCCTGGTGGGAGGGGACGGTAGCGGACTCCGGCTTCGTACCGCCGACCTTGGAGACCTTCTTCCCCGTCCTCCGCGACAATCCCTGGATCGCCTTCGCGGTCTATGTCGTCGTGCTCGACTTCGGGGAGTACTGGCGGCACCGCTTCCAGCACGAATTCCGCTGGTGGTGGGCGCTGCATTCCGTGCACCACGCGCAGCGCCAGATGACCTTCTGGACCGACGACCGGAACCATGTGCTTGATGAGGTGATCGGCGCACTCTGGTTCGGCGGCCTGGCGCTGCTGATCGGCGTACCGCCGGCGCAGTTCCCGGTGATCCTGATGCTGCTGCGCGTGGTGGAGAGCCTCTCCCACGCCAATGTGCGACTGTCCTTCGGCCGGATCGGCGAGAGGCTGATCGTTTCCCCGCGCTTCCACCGGCTGCATCACGGCGAGCTTTCGGCCGGCGAGCACGGCAAGAACTACGCCGTGCTGCTGCCGGTCTGGGACTGGATCTTCGGCACCGCGGATTTCCGCCGCGACGTCTTCCCCCGCACGGGCGATCCGGACGGGCCGGAGGCCCTGGCGACGGGAGGCTGGCTCCGGCAGCAGGCGGTGGGGCTCCGGCGGATGGTGGGGGCCATCGCGGGGCGGGGGTGAATCCCCCTCTTGTCCCCCTTGAGTCGGTGCGCGCACACTTGATCCCGCAACGAACCAAGGGAGGAACCATCCATGCGCCGTATCCTTGTCGTCACCTTCGCCGTGCTGCTCGGCCTCGGCGCCCTGCCCGCGCGCGCCCAGCCGGCGCCGGGCTATGGCCCCAACATCCCGCTGGAAGCGGCGCGGAAGATCCTGGAAGCCGGCATCCGCGACGCCCAGGCGCGCAACCTGGCCATGGCCGTCGCCGTGGTGGACACGGCCGGCAACCTGGTCGCCTTCGGGCGGGTGGACGGCACCCAGACCGCCTCGCTCGGCATCGCCATAGAGAAGGCGAAGCCCGCCGTCGCCTACCGCCGGTCCACCAAGGTCTTCGAGGACGCGGTGGCCGGCGGCCGCAACGCCATCCTCGCCCTGCCCGGTATCATGCCGATCGAGGGCGGCCTGCTGATCCTGCACGAGAACCGCATCGTCGGCGCCGTGGGCGTCTCCGGCGGCACGGCGGCCGAGGACGGGCAGGTCGCCGCCGCGTCGCTGCGGTAGCGCACGAGGGGTAACAGGGCCTAGGCTCCGCCCATGGCTCAGCCCTACCCCGACAGCCCCTTCTTCCGCGGCAACTACGCGCCCATCGCCATCGAGGCCGAGGCGCATGACCTGCCGGTGCGCGGCACGATCCCGGATGGCCTCTGCGGCTCGCTCTACCGCAACGGGCCGAACCCGCAATTCGCGCCGCTCGACCCGAAGGCGCATCACTGGTTCCTCGGCGACGGCATGGTGCATGCCTTCCACCTCGCCGAGGGGCGCGTCGCCTACCGCAACCGCTGGGTCCGCACGCCACGCTGGCAGGCCGAGCGCGAGGCGGGGCGCCCGCTCTTTGGCGGCTTCGGCGGCCGACCCGCGGACCCCGCACTGGCGCAGATGGATGCCGGCCTCGCCAATACCTCCGTCGTCTGGCACGGCGGGCAGTTGCTGGCGCTGGAGGAGGCGCATCGCCCCTTCGCGCTCGACCCGCTGACGCTGGAGAGCCTCGGCTACCGGGATTTCGGCGGCCTGCCACCGCGCTTCACCGCACATCCGAAGCAGGATCCGCGGAGCGGCGAGATGCTGTTCTTCGCCTATGGCCTGGGCGGCCCGCTCGGCCCCGGCATGGCCTATGGCACGGTGGACGCCGCCGGCCGCCTGACCCGCTGCGATCGGTTCGAGGCGCCCTATGCCGCGATGGTGCACGACTTCGTCGCCACCGATCGCCACGTGCTCTTCCCGGTGCTGCCGCTGACCGCGAGCCTGACCCGCGCCCAGAGGGGCGGCCCTGCCTTCGCCTGGGAGCCGGAGAAGGGATCGCGAATCGGCATCCTGAAGCGCGACGCCCCGATCGATACGATGCGCTGGTTCGAGGGCGATCCATGCTATGTCTTCCATGTGCTGAATGCGTGGGACGCCCCTGGGTCGGGGGGTGACGTGATCCTCGCCGACGTCATGCAGTCCCCCGCAGCGCCGCTGTTTCCCCGCGCCGATGGCAGGCCCGGCGACCCGGATGCAGGCACGGCGCGGCTGCACCGCTGGCGCTTCGACCTCGCCGCGGCGACGAACAGGTTCACATCAACGCCGCTCGACGATCTCGCTGGCGAATTCCCCCGCCTCGACGAGCGCTATGCCGGCCTGCCCAACCGTATCGGCTTTTTCGCCGCCTCCACGCGCCGCAACGCCGGCGACGCCTTCGACAGCATCGTCCGCATCGAACCAGGCACCGGGGCGCGCAGCCTGTTCACGGTGCCGCAGGGCGACGCCGTCTCGGAACCCGTCTTCGTGCCGCGCGACGCGGCGGCGCCGGAAGGCGAGGGCTGGCTGCTGGCCGTGGTGTTCCGGGCCGCGGAGAACCGCACCGACCTGGTCGTGCTGGACGCCGCGGCGCCGGAGGCCGGGCCGGTGGCGACGGCCATGCTGCCGCACCGGGTGCCCTACGGCTTCCACGGCTGCTGGCGGCCGGACTGACGGCCGCGATCAGGCCGCGAAGCCGCGCAGCGTCTCCGGGTTGCGGATGACATAGGTCGCCGCGACCAGCCCCTCGCGCAACTCCAGCGCCACCGCCCGCGGCAGCCCGTCGGGCTCCAGCGTCACAAAGCCCGGCATGCCGTTGACCTGGCCGAGATGCAGCAGCGGCTCCGGCTGAGCCGGGCGCTTGCAGGCGCGGCCGCGATAGTGCCGGATGATCCGCTCCGCCCCCAGGATCGGCCGCAGCGCCGCGTGCAGCAGGCCGCCGCCATCGCTGCGCAGTACCGCATCCTCGGCCGGCATGCGGCGCAGCGCGGACTCGTCGTCCTGGCGCGCGGCACGGTGATCGCCGCGCGGTCCGCGGCGTGCCAGCGCAGAAAGACCCCCGGCGCGATGTCCTCGGCCGTCGCCATCGACCCGGTCATGCGGTAGGCGAGGCCGATCAGGTCCCGCCGCACCGCGGTGAAGGGCGCGGCGGGGACGCGCAGCGGCGGCACGGCGCGGAAGCCGATGCCCAGGCGGTTCCAGGCGCTGATCGTGGTGATGACGAGCGTCAGGGCGACGATCTCGACCTCCGTGAAATGCGGCGCCAGCACGTCGTAGGCCTCGTCCGGGGCATGCGTCGCGGCGACCAGCGTCAGCGCCGCCGTCCAGCCGAGCGCGGCGCGTTCGCGGGGCGTGTCGTGCGGCGCCTCGCGCCAGCCGTTCAGCACGTAGAGCCGCGCCTCGGTCTCGCCGGCGCGGCGGCGAAGTAGTCGAGGCGGGCCTACATGGGCAGGGCTCCTGCGAGCGGGTGTGCCCCTCCGGGCGAGCCAGGCCAGACGGGGGTGACAGGCGCGGGCCACGCCGCGATCACGTCTGCGCGAGCTTGACGGGCCCGCCCGCCCGCGCCTCACCCCTCTCGCATGACCCCCACCCATGACGCGACCGTTCAAGGGGCGGCCCCCACCCATGACGCGATCATCCTCGGCGCCGGCGCCGCGGGGCTGATGGCGGCGATACGCGCCGGCCAGCGCGGGCGACGCGTGATCCTGCTCGACCATGCGGAGGAGGCGGGGAAGAAGATCCTCATCTCCGGCGGCGGGCGCTGCAACTTCACCAACCTCGAATGCCGCGCCGACCGCCTCCTCTCGCTCAACCCACATTTCGCCAAGTCCGCGCTCGCGCGCTTCAACCAGCACGACTTCCTCGGACTCGTGGGCAAGCACGGCATCGCCTGGCACGAGAAGACGCTGGGGCAGCTGTTCTGCGACGGATCGGCGCGGCAGATCGTGGCAATGCTTCTGGCCGAAGCCGATGCGGTCGGCGTCACGCTGCTGACCGACGCGCGGGTGACGGAGATCGGCCATGGCGGCGGCTTCCGTGTGGCGACCAGCGCGGGCAGCTTCGCCGCGCCGGCCCTGGTGGTGGCGACGGGCGGCCCCTCCATCCCGAAAATGGGCGCGACCGGCTTCGCCTATGATGTGGCGCAGCAATTCGGCATCCGCGTGATCACGCCGCGCCCGGCGCTGGTGCCGCTGACCCTGGCGGGCGAGGACCTGGCGCTGGCGCAGCCCCTCTCGGGCGTCGCGCTGCCCTGCACGGCGCGCGCCGCCGCGGGTCCGGCCTTCGCGGAGGCGATGCTGTTCACCCATCGCGGCCTGTCGGGACCCGCCATCCTGCAGGTCTCCTCCTACTGGGCTGCCGGCACGCCCGTGATGCTCGACCTGCTGCCGATGCAGCCCGACCCGGCGGCGGCGCTGCGCGACGCAAAGCGCGCGCGGCCGCGGGCGGAGGCGCGGACGGTGCTGGCGGAGATGCTGCCGCAGCGCCTGGCCGCCGCGCTGGCGGCACGCCACCTGCCGCCGCGCCCGATGGCGGAGATCCCGGACCGCGACCTCATCGCGCTGGCCGCGCGGCTGAAGCGATGGGCGCCGGTGCCAGCGGGGACGGAGGGCTACGCCAAGGCCGAGGTGACGGCAGGCGGGATCGACACGGCGGCGCTGTCGCAGCGGACGATGATGGCGACGGCGGTGCCGGGCTTGTTCTTCGTCGGCGAGGCGGTGGACGTCACCGGCTGGCTCGGCGGCTACAATTTCCAATGGGCCTGGTCGAGCGGCTGGGCGGCCGGCGAGGCGGTCTAGAGTGTGATCGCCGGAGGTGGAAACACCGGAGGCGTGAATCACACGAGAAAGCAACGGGCCAGAGTGCAATCAGCGCTCCACTCAGCGTGGATCACGGTCCAGGCGCCGCTGAAACACGACAGAAACACGCCGGAAACCATGTTTCCCCCTGGCGGCATACGGCAGAAACAGACGCCACCCATCCTCTCCTCATCGGCGCCGGACAGCGGCGACATCGAGATCCGGACAGGAGAGTGTCATGGCCGTCATCACCGGCAACAGCAGCAACAACCACCTCGTCGGCACCGGCTATGCCGACCTGATCCAGGGCTTCGGCGGCGATGATACGCTGGCCGGTGGCAGCGGCACGGACAACCTCTGGGGCGGCACGGGCCATGACTACATCGACGCCGGCAACTGGGACGACCGGGCCTATGGCGAGGAGGGCAACGATACCCTCATCGGCGGCGGCGGCAACGACTACCTCAATGGTGGCGCCGACAATGACAGCCTGAACGGCGGCGACGGCAACGATACGCTGGATGGCGGCCTGGGCGCCGATAGCATGGTCGGGGGCATCGGCAACGACGTCTATGTGATGACCGTGCGCGCCGATACCGTCGTCGAGCTCGTCGGCGGCGGGATCGACGAGATCCAGTTCGGCAATCTCGACGTGAAGTACGACTACGCCGGCTATGGCACCGCCATGACGGAGATGTATCTCGAAGGCACCAATGTCGAGAACATGACCTACACCGGCTTCAGCAGCTTCTGGGGCACCGGCACGGACGTGGCGAACGTCATCCGCAGCAGCGGCTCCTCCGCCATCTGGGCCAAGGGTGGCCATGACCTGGTGGTCGTGACCGGGGGCGGGGCCATGATCGATGGTGGCGACGGCAACGATACCGTGCAGGCCGGTGGGGGGGAGGAATGGGTCTCCGGCGGCACCGGCAACGACGTGATG